>NZ_JAKJSQ010000007.1:0-91668 GCF_050337105.1 Aliivibrio kagoshimensis | reverse complement strand
ATTCTCTTTTAAAAAGAGATTGGTTGCGGGGGCCGGATTTGAACCGACGGCCTTCGGGTTATGAGCCCGACGAGCTACCAAACTGCTCCACCCCGCGTCCGATTCACTATAATAAAGTTAGTGATGACTTCCACCGCATAAGTTCGATGACAACTATCCGCTTTACATGCTCACTGCACACAAAGCTAGAATTTGGAGCGATACACGAGGCTCGAACTCGTGACCTCAACCTTGGCAAGGTTGCGCTCTACCAACTGAGCTAGTATCGCATTCTCTTTTAAAAAGAGATTGGTTGCGGGGGCCGGATTTGAACCGACGGCCTTCGGGTTATGAGCCCGACGAGCTACCAAACTGCTCCACCCCGCGTCCGATTCACTATAATAAAGTTAGTGATGACTTCCACCGCATAAGTTCGATGACAACTATCCGCTTTACATGCTCACTGCACACAAAACTAGAATTTGGAGCGATACACGAGGCTCCCGATCTTCGAGGTTTAAGCGTGACCTCAACCTTGGTAAGGTTGCGCTCTGCTAAACATACCTGTGTTTCTCTCACTTACCGTTACTAATGCAACGTTAAGATTTAAATTGGAGCGATACACGAGGCTCGAACTCGTGACCTCAACCTTGGCAAGGTTGCGCTCTACCAACTGAGCTAGTATCGCATTTCCAGTATGGAGAACTCTTCTCCTCTACGGGCTGCGAATTATACGAGCATAATCAAACGATGCAAGCAGATTTTTCAAAAAAATCGCATTTTTTCAAAAAACCAATTCATTCGCATAAAAATCAATCAAATTGAGAATACTTTTTGACGATAATACTGAAGTTCAGCAATCGAATCACGAATATCATCCAATGCTAAGTGACTCCCTTTTTTCACCACCCCATCTAAAATTTCTGGCTGCCACCTGCGCGTCAGCTCTTTAATTGTACTTACATCAAGGTAACGGTAATGGAAGTACTCCTCTAATGAAGGCATTCCTTTATATAAGAAGCGGCGATCTTGTCCCACACTATTTCCACAAATTGGGGAAACGCCCTTAGGTATCCACTTCTCTAAAAATGCAATAGTCTGCTTGGCTGCTTCATCTTCAGTAATTGTGCTGGCCTTTATACGCTCAACAAGGCCACTGTTTGTATGCGTAGTCGTACACCAGTCATCCATTTTCTCTAATTCAGACGCTGGTTGATGAATCGCTAAGACTGGCCCTTCCGCTAATATGTTAAGCTGAGCATCCGTAACAATAGTCGCAATTTCGATGATTTTATGAGTTTCAGGATCCAAACCTGTCATCTCTAAATCAATCCAAATTAAATTTTGATCGCTGAATGACATATAGATATTGCCTATTTAATGACTAAACCATGTATGATACTCACCTGACACTGAAAGCCAACTTAAAGCGAATTATTTTACGTGACGAAGAAGAAAAAACTAACCAAAGGCCAAGTACGCCAAGTCCGAACTAATCAAAGAAAGCGGTTAGATAAACCGGATAAGTCGCTACAGTGGGATGAATCTCTACTTGAGGCAGCTAAAGAGGGCTTAGTGATTACTCGCTTTGGGCAGCATGCTGATATAGAAGATCTTGAGACTGGCACCATTCATCGCTGTAATTTGCGCCGTGCCATTGAGACTCTCGTCTCTGGTGATAGAGTTATTTGGCGACCAGGTACAGAGGTTCTTGCTGGTATTTCAGGTGTCGTTGAAGCCGTACAACCGAGAGAATCAGTCCTTACTCGCCCAGATTATTATGATGGTATAAAACCGGTAGCAGCTAACGTCAACCAAATCGTTATCGTCTCCTCCATTCTGCCTGAGCTCTCTCTCAACATTATTGACCGTTACTTGATTGCCTCAGAAACATTGGAGATCAAACCTTTTATCGTGCTCAATAAAATTGACCTGCTTGATGAGCAAGAAATTATTGCAGTAAAAGAGACTCTCAGTCTGTATGAAAAAATTGGCTATAAAGTACTATTGGTTAGCCGAGAAAGCGGCGCTGGTCTTCCAGAGTTAAAGCATGCACTCAAAGATAAAATAAATATCTTTGTTGGTCAGTCTGGTGTTGGAAAATCAAGCTTGGTCAACGCACTGTTACCTGAACTTGATATAGAAGAGGGTGCGGTTTCAGAGAACTCGGGGTTAGGGCAGCACACTACCACAGCTGCTCGCTTGTACCACTTTATGGATGGTGGCGACTTAATTGACTCTCCTGGTGTTCGAGAGTTTGGTCTGTGGCACTTAGATAAAGAGCAAGTCACCGGTGCGTTTGTTGAATTTCGTCCCTTTATTGGCGGTTGCCGCTTCAGAGACTGTAAGCATGGTAATGATCCCGGTTGCATTTTCCGCGAAGCGATTGCCAATAATCAGATCTCTTTAGAGAGGTTTAATAGCTACCATAAAATCGTTGAAAGCATGTCTGAAAATAAAGCAAACAGACAGTTCTCTCGGAATAAGAAAGCAGATCTTTAATCTTACACCTGACTTTCTTCATCATTTTCGATAACATTTATCAAAACAACTGGTCATACATTTAGGCGAACCTGTGCTAGATAATATTAAAATAAGTTTACAATACTGTACTCCCAAACACGCATTAACTCGTTTGATGGGAAAGTTGGCCTCTGCTGAAGCTGGCACATTAACCACCGCAGTGATTCGCTGGTTTATCAAACAATACAAAGTAGACATGCAAGAAGCCCTTAATCCAGATCCTGCTTCTTACCGCTCTTTTAACAGCTTCTTTGTTCGTGAACTTGCAGAAGGCATGCGTCCTATCGTTCAAGAAAGCAACACCCTTGTTCACCCGGCCGATGCTTGTGTTAGTCAGTTTGGTCCTATTGAAAATGGGCGTCTGATACAAGCTAAAGGCCACGACTACTCTGCTCAAGAACTGCTAGGCGGCGATGCTGAATTAACGCAAGAGTTTACTGGTGGTGAGTTTGCTACACTTTACTTATCTCCAAGTGACTATCATCGTGTGCACATGCCATGTGATGGGGTATTACGCCAAATGATCTATGTACCTGGTGATCTTTTTTCAGTGAACCCGCTAACGGCAGAAAATGTGCCAAATCTATTTGCCCGTAATGAACGTGTGGTCTGTATTTTTGATACTGCATTTGGTCCAATGGCACACATTTTAGTCGGTGCCACGATTGTAGGCAGCATTGAAACCGTTTGGGCTGGAACAGTCACTCCACCTACAGGTCCGGATATTCAGCGTTGGGAGTACCCTGCAGAAGGGATTAATGCGATTGCTTTGGAAAAGGGAGAGGAGATGGGACGATTCAAGCTTGGTTCAACCGTTATTAACCTCTTTGCTGCTGATTCAATCTCATTTGATCACAGTATGGCACTGGGTGAAACCACTCGTCTCGGAACACCTTACGCACAAAAAATAAGCCACGAACAAGCCGTTTAGGCAAGGTCCACTCCGTTTTTTCTAAAAGGAGCGGTTTCGCTCCTTTTTTTTATGTAAAATTCTATGTTGATCTTGGTATTTTAAGTCTATTTCTTTATGCTACAAGTATAATTAAGTCGAGGGAATTGAATCAGATATGACAAAAATAAGTCCAGCACTCCTTAGTAAACTTCTTATCTCTTCTCTTATTCCTTTGATTATCTTAATGATGCCTATTGATTGGATTCCTATTCCCGAGTTAACGGTCATTCAGCAGCGATTATTAGCGATTTTTGCTTTAGCTGCTCTGTTGTGGGTATTAGAACCCGTTCCAGTCTTCGCCACCTCAATTTTAATCATTACCCTCGAACTGGTGATGATCTCCAATAAAGGGCTACACCTCTTTAGAACGGTTCCAGATGGCCACTCATTTGGTACCTTAATGAATTATACCGACATTTTGGGCGCCTTCTCTTCCCCTATTATTATTCTCTTCATGGGTGGGTTTGCCTTAGCTATCGCAGCCTCAAAATATGAACTGGATAACAATTTAGCTCGTGTGCTTCTCAAGCCCTTTGGCACCCAACCCAAATTTATTATGCTGGGCTTAATGCTCATCACTGCCGTATTCTCAATGTTTATGTCCAATACCGCCACAACGGTTATGATGTTAGCGCTTTTGGGGCCTATTGTTGCTTCAGCACCTAAAGGAGATCTTGGAATTAAAGCACTGGTGCTCTGTATTCCTATCGCGGCAAATACTGGTGGTATCGCCACCCCAATCGGAACCCCACCTAACGCAATTGCATTGCAATACTTAACTGGGGAGAACAGCATTGATTTCTTAACCTGGATGATGATGGGTATCCCTTTTGTCATTATTCAGCTGTCGTTCGCTTGGTGGTTATTACAAAAATTATTCCCCTCTTCAGAAGATAAAATGGTCTTAAAGCTGGAAGGCAGTTTTCAAAAAAACTGGCGTGCTATCGTGGTTTACATCACCTTTGCTTCTACCATTTTGTTGTGGATCACGACTAAGCTGCATGGCATGAACACCTACGTTGTCTCTATCATTCCTTTAGCAGTATTCACCTTGACTGGCATTATGGGTAAAGAGGAGATAAAAAAGATTAACTGGGATGTGCTATGGCTAGTTGCCGGTGGTATCGCTATCGGGATAGGTTTAGATAAAACTGGGTTAGCCTCAGCCATGGCACACTCTATCGATTATGCTAGCTTATCACCCGTAGCAGTAGTGCTTACGCTATCTATCATCTGTTGGTTAATGGCGAACTTCATGTCTAATACCGCAACTGCAAACTTATTAATGCCTATCGCTGCAGCAATTGCAGCATCAATGGAAAGTCTCGCTTCTGTTGGTGGCATTCAAGGTGTATTAGTTGTGGTCGCGTTCTCCGCTTCTCTCGGTATGATCTTACCCGTATCAACCCCGCCTAACTCGCTCGCTTACTCGACGGGGTTGATTGAGAGTAAAGACATGGCTAAAACCGGTGTGATTATCGGTATAGTCGGCTTAATTACGGTGTATATTGCCATGCTATTTTTAACCTAATGAGTTTTGAATGGCTTGCATTGGCCGCGGCTTTTTTATGGGCCTTTTCCAGTTTGGTTTCTGTGACTCCAGCTCGACACCTTGGTCCCTTTGCCTACAGTCGTTGGAGAATGGGTTGTGTCGCGGTCATGCTATCAAGCATGGCTTGGTTTACTGGTGGCTGGCAGAGTGTCGAAAGTGCTTTCTTTTGGCCAATGGCACTCTCCGGTTTAATTGGTATTTTTATTGGTGATACAGCCCTATTTGCCTGTTTCAACCGAATCGGTCCAAGGCAAGCAGGTTTGCTGTTCTCTTGTCACGCTCTCTTTTCTGCCGTTCTTGGTTACTGGTTATTTAACGAAACCATGCAACTGCTCGAGCTGCTCGGCGCTCTGTTGGTCTTTTCAGGCATCGTAATTGCTATCTTCTTTAATAAAAAAAGAGGGGAGCATGATTGGGAGGCTGTTAAGGGAAACCTTTGGGTCGCCATCGCGTTGGGGTTAACCGCTGCACTTTGTCAGGCTCTGGGTGGAATTATTGCCAAACCGGTAATGCAAACCAATATTGACCCCATTGCCGCCTCTGCCATTCGTATGTGTACCGCTTTTGCTGCTCACTGCGTGTTAAGAGCGACTAACATGCCAATCACTCTGCCTCACAAACCACTGAACCTACCCATTTTAGGCGCGGTTGCTATGAACGGCTTTCTTGCTATGGCAGTGGGGATGACGTTGATTTTATACGCGTTAAGAGAGGGAAATGTCGGCATGGTTGCTCTACTTTCATCAACCACACCTATAATGATTTTGCCATTACTCTGGTTATATACCAAAAAAAGGCCAAGTCGCGCCTCTTGGATAGGGGCGCTGTTAGCCGTAATCGGTACCGCCCTGATTGTCAGTTGAGCCTTTAAGCACGGTCAAACGGAAACGTGGTCACCCTATCGATATGATCCTGATCCAGCGCGAGCATAATCAAACGATCAACCCCTAATGCAACACCAGCACAATCAGGGAAACCCGCTGCAATGGCGGCGATTAAATTATGGTCGATAGGTTGTGCAGGTAACCCCATTTCAAGACGTTTTTGATTATCCTCTTCAAATCTGGCGAGTTGCTCTTTGGCGTTATCTAACTCATGAAAGCCGTTGGCAAGCTCGATCCCTTTAAAATAGACCTCAAAACGGTCAGCAACTCTTGAGTCCTGTTGGTTGATCTTGGCTAAAGCGGCTTGAGACGCAGGAAAGTCATAAACAAAAGCAGGGGCATCTTGGCCAATCTTCCCCTCCACTCCCATACTGAAGAGCAGTTGCAACAGCGTATCCTTATCTTTTTCATTATCAGCAATATCGGATAAACCAAGCGTCGCTGCCACCTTTTTCAGTTCACTCATTGTCGCCTCTAAAGGGCAGACCCCCAATACGGTTAAAAATGCTTGCTGATAACTCATTCGAGTTGCCGCAGAAGTGGATAAAATAAGGGTTAATAACTCCTCCATTTCATCCATTAAGTCATGGTGGTCAAAACCGGGACGATACCACTCCAACATGGTGAATTCAGGGTTATGATAACGCCCTGCTTCTTCATTTCTAAATGATTTACATATCTGGTAAATAGCCCCGCTGCCCGCAGCTAGTAGACGCTTCATATGAAATTCAGGACTGGTCATCAGATAGAGGGTTTTTCCCTCTGCGTAACCCGGCCCAACAAATTGAGTATTGAAGGTATGAAGATGAACATCGGTGACCGTAGCGTGACTCATTGCAGGGGTATCAACCTCAAGCACATTACGCTTTAAAAAAAACTGACGAAGCGTTGCTAACACTTCAGCTCGACGTTTCAACTGCTCGATTGATGCACTAGGCGTCCACATCGCTTTATTCATCGTTTTCTCTCCACTATTTTTGCTTATTGTATCTCAGATTTACAACGACAAGCAAAGAGAGGTAATGAATATCACTCTTATTTCAATCTATTAATCATTTTTAAAACAGTGTGTTACTAGCTCGCAAACAACTTCTATACTACAATCGATTAACATTAACTAAACGTGATAAATTTCCTAATATTTTTCCTGAAAGTTTCAAGGTGATCATCGTCACACTACTTGGAAGTTTATGCCTAATTAGAGGTATGAAAGCGAGAAATGGGTAACAGAATCAATTTATTTCTCTAGCGTCTCTTCTAAAATATGTAGTTAGGATTTCAAGGTGAAGCACAGCTCTTTTATGCTGGCTTTGATTTGTTCTTTCTTTAAATTATCTTTTATCCGGAGGATACCTGTGAAAACAATTACCACAGATATCGCAGTAATTGGCGCTGGCGGCGCTGGACTTCGCACTGCAATAGCAGCTGCTGAAGCAAATCCTGAGCTAGAAATTGCTCTTATCTCTAAAGTTTATCCAATGCGATCTCACACGGTTGCAGCGGAGGGTGGTTCTGCTGCCGTCACCAAGGAAGAAGATACACTGGACAATCACTTCAACGACACGGTTGGCGGTGGTGATTGGCTATGTGAACAGGATGTTGTTCAATACTTCGTTGAAAATGCACATCGTGAGATGACCCAGCTCGAACAGTGGGGTTGTCCATGGAGCCGTAAAGAGAACGGTGACGTGAATGTGCGTCGTTTTGGTGGCATGAAAGTAGAGCGAACTTGGTTTGCTGCGGATAAAACCGGCTTTCACATGCTGCATACCCTATTTCAAACCTCAATGAAGTACCCACAAATCAACCGATTTGATGAGTATTTTGTTGTCGACCTTCTGGTTGAAAATGGTGAAGTTCAAGGCCTAATCGCCATACATATGGCCGAAGGCGAACTTATCTGTATTAAAGCAAAATCGGTTGTACTCGCAACGGGTGGGGCAGGTCGTGTTTATCACTGTAATACTAATGGTGGTATTGTGACTGGCGATGGAATGGCAATGGCGTATCGCCACGGTATTCCTCTTCGCGATATGGAGTTTGTTCAATACCACCCAACAGGTCTACCTGGTACCGGGATCTTGATGACAGAAGGTTGTCGTGGAGAGGGCGGTATTATGATCAATAAAGATGGCTATCGCTATCTGCAAGATTATGGCATGGGCCCAGAAACCCCAGTTGGCGAGCCGAAGAACAAATACATGGAACTTGGCCCTCGCGATAAAGTGTCTCAAGCCTTTTGGCATGAACAACAAAAAGGGAACACCATTAAACATGCTCTCGGTGATGTGGTTTACCTCGATCTTCGTCATTTAGGTGCCGATTATATCAATGAACGTCTGCCGTTCATTTGTGAACTCGCTAAAGCCTACGTCAATGTTGATCCCGCCGTAGAGCCAATCCCAATTCGTCCAACGGCACACTACACCATGGGTGGCATCGAAACCAATAAAGAGAATGAGACCTCAATTAAAGGCTTATTCGCAGTGGGAGAGTGCTCATCTGTCGGCCTGCACGGTGCAAACCGTTTGGGTTCAAACTCTCTGGCAGAGCTGGTTGTTTTTGGCCGTCTTGCTGGTGAAAATGCGGCAAAACGTGTGGCAGAATTTGGCGGTTGGAATGAAGCGTCCATTGAGCGCCAAATTGAAGAGGTCAAAGCTCGCATTGACGAATTAATGAATCAAGAAGGTGATGAGAACTGGGCGGAAATCCGCACTGAGATGGGTCACTCTATGGAAGCCGGCTGCGGTATCTACCGTGAAGAGATCTCCATGCAGGCAACCATCGATAAGATAACTGAACTCAAAGCGCGTTATAAAAAGATCAGTGTGAAAGATAAAGGCAAAGTGTTCAATACTGACCTTCTTTATGCCATTGAAGTGGGATATGGCTTAGAAGTTGCTGAAGCGATGGCACACTCAGCCATGTTACGCAGAGAATCTCGCGGGGCACATCAGCGTTTAGATGAAGGTTGTACGCTACGTGATGATGAAAACTACTTGAAGCACTCTCTGGCTTACTACAACAAAGATGCCGCACCAACGATCAAATACAGTGATGTCACTATTACTAAATCGGCACCGAAAGCTCGTCTATATGGTGAAGCTGCCGAACAAGCCGCTGCTGAAGAAGCTGCCGCCGAAAAACAAGCACAGGAGCAGCCATAATGTCAGTTAACCGTATTCAAAAAGTTGATATTCTGCGTTACGACCCAGAAAAAGACGAAAAGCCATACTTACAAACGTTCGAAGTTCCTTTTGATGAAACCATGTCAGTGCTTGATGCTCTTGGTTACATAAAAGACCACTTAGACAAAGACCTAACCTACCGTTGGTCATGTCGTATGGCGATTTGTGGCTCATGTGGAATCATGGTCAACAATGTACCAAAACTGGCTTGTAAGACTTTCTTACGTGATTACGCCGATGGCCTAAAAATAGAGCCATTAGCGAACTTTGCTATCGAGAAAGATCTGATTGTTGATATGACGCCATTTATTGAACGTCTTGAAGCGATCAAGCCATACATCATTGGCAATGATCGTACTCCAGACCAAGGTCCTAACAATCAAACACCTGAGCAGATGGCTAAATACCAGCAATTTGCAGCCTGCATTAACTGTGGTCTTTGTTACGCAGCCTGTCCTCAGTTTGGTCTAAACCCTGAGTTTATTGGTCCAGCCGCATTGACCATGGCACACCGTTACAACCTTGATAGTCGTGATAGCGGCAAAGCAGAACGAATGAAACTGATCAATGGTGACAATGGCGCTTGGGGTTGTACTTTCGTTGGTTACTGTTCAGAAGTCTGTCCAAAAAGTGTTGATCCTGCAGCTGCCGTTAACCAAGGTAAGATTGCATCTTCACAAGACTTCCTCATTGCAATGATTAAACCTCAGGAGGCATAAAGATGAGTAACCGTAAACCTTACGTTCGCGAAATGACCCGTACTTGGTGGAAAGATGATCCTTTCTACCGCTTCTATATGGTTCGTGAAGCAACGGTTTTACCCCTGATCTTTTTTACTCTGTTCCTGACAATTGGTCTGGGTAGCTTAGTAAAAGGTCCGGAATCTTGGGCCACATGGTTAGAGTTTATGGCAAACCCAGTCGTCGTCGCCATTAACATCGTGGCACTGCTTGGTAGCCTATTCCACGCACATACTTTCTTTAGCATGATGCCTCAGGTAATGCCGGTTCGTATTAAGGGCAAGGCATTAGATAAGAAAGTGGTTGTTTTAGCTCAGTGGGCAGCGGTTGCCGCCATTTCACTGATTGTTTTAATTGTGGTTTAAGGAGACTAACGTGGTAAATCATAATCCTAAACGTTCCGATGAACCTATCTGGTGGGGCCTATTTGGCGCTGGCGGCTCTTGGTTTGCAATGATCACCCCAATCACGGTATTGGTATTAGGGATCTTAGTGCCGATGGGCATTATTGATGCGGATGCAATGAGCTATGATCGGGTTGTCGATTTTGCAACTAGCGTCATTGGTGCTCTGTTTATCGTAGGGACACTTGCACTGCCTATGTGGCACGCCATGCACCGTCTGCATCACGGTATGCACGATCTTAAATTCCACACAGGTGTGATCGGTAAGATCGCCTGCTACAGTGTTGCTGGCCTAATTTCAGCAATCTCAGTGATTTTTGTCTTCATGCTGTTTTAAGCAAATAGTACGGTCCTAAACTAAAGCACCACACGTTAATATCGTGTGGTGCTTTTATTTATCTGGCATAAAAAAACCGCAGTAATTTCTACTACGGTCTGCATAATCATCAAGATAACGAGATGATTACTTTACACGCCCTACATATTCGCCAGAGCGTGTATCAACCTTAATCACTTCACCGATACAGATAAACAAAGGAACACGTACAACAGCGCCTGTTGTGAGTGTTGCAGGCTTACCACCTGTGCCTTGTGTATCACCTTTTAAGCCAGGATCCGTTTCAGTCACTTCCAACTCAACAAAGTTTGGTGGTGTGACTACGATTGGATTATCATTCCACAATGTGATCATGCAAGTGTCGTTTTCAACTAACCACTTCGCTGTGTCACCCACAGATTTTGCATCTGCTGCGATTTGTTCGAATGTAACACTGTTCATAAAGTGGTAAAATTCGCCGTCGCTGTATAGGTAATCTAAATCGATATCGATAACATCGGCAAGTTCGAAACTTTCACCGGATTTAAACGTCTTCTCTAGCGTTTTACCAGAAAGTAACTTGCGAAGTTTTACGCGGTTAAAAGCCTGACCTTTACCTGGCTTAACATATTCATTGTCGATAATTGAACATGGTTCATTATCCAACATAAATTTCAAACCGCCTTTGAATTCATTGGTACTTACTGTCGCCATGATTTCCTCTTACAATCTTAGAGTTAGAATTAATGTTGCACATGATAACCCGAAAAGACCTTGCTGTTGAGAAAAACTGGCTCAAAGAGCTATCGAATGCGATCTCAGACCCTAATCGGTTACTCGAACAACTGCAGATAGATTCTACTCCTTACCAAAAAGGCTTCGCTGCTCGAACGTTATTTGCACTACGTGTCCCTGAGAGTTTTGTGCAGAGAATGGAAATCGGCAACCCGAATGATCCTTTACTGCGCCAAGTACTGCCACTTGAGCAAGAGTTCACTGTTGCTGATGGCTACTCGACTGATCCATTAGAAGAGCAAGGCAACGAGATTCCTGGGCTACTGCACAAATATAAAAACCGAGTATTGTTGATTCTAAAAGGGGGCTGCGCCATCAACTGTCGCTACTGTTTTCGACGCCACTTCCCTTACCAAGATAATAACGGCAATAAAGCGACGTGGTCCAAAGCATTAGAATACATTGCTAATCACTCCGAGATCACTGAGATCATTCTCTCTGGTGGTGATCCTTTGATGGCAAAAGATCGTGAGCTGGATTGGTTGTTTACCGAGATTGAACAGATCCCTCACATTAAACGCATTCGCATCCACAGTCGTTTACCTGTGGTGATCCCTAACCGAATTACCACTGAATTGTGTGAGCGTATTGCAGTCTCACCTTTGCAGTTTGTGATGGTCACTCATGTCAATCACGCCAATGAGATCAATGCTGAGTTCAGCGAGGCGATGCAACAGCTCAAACAAGCCAACGTCACGTTATTAAACCAAAGCGTACTACTCAAAGGAGTAAATGATAACGCCAACGCTTTGATTGATCTTAGTGAAGCTCTCTTTAATTCAGGCATTCTACCCTACTACCTGCATGTGCTTGATAAGGTGCAAGGCGCAGCACACTTCTATGTCTCTGATGATGAGGCTAGAGAATTAATGGCTGAGCTAATCGCCAATGTCTCCGGCTACCTCGTCCCCACCCTAGCCCGTGAAGTTGGCGGCCGCAGCAGCAAAACCCCACTGGATTTGCGGTTGGAGTAGAAATGACTATAAAAACCTCTGAGCTCAAGCGTAATAATCACTATATCTGGAAACACTACCTGAGCAAGTGGTGTTACGATAGTAAAAACGTATTTTTCTCTTCAGAACATGGCAAGGTTTCTTCTGTCCCCTTTGCTTCTAAAAATTCACAATGCCATTTTTATAAAGCAAAATCGTTAACACTTGACCAGCTTGACTTCATCATGGATTTGTCGAAACAGAGCATTCCTGAGTTGCACCAAATTCACTTAGATAGGCTAGAGCCATTTATCGAAATGCAAGAGTTATGCAAGGTATTAGGTGAAAATAAACCAGAAAAGGTTGAAAAGGAATTCGAGCACTTTGCTACAAACACCATGGAAGATATGCACACCAGAGTTGAAAATGATTTCAGACCAATATTAGATGCTTTAGTTGAAGGGAAATTTGATGTTCTAGAATCAAGAGATAACAGAAATCTACTGATAACCTGCATATTCATCGCTCAGCAATACATGAGAACCAAAAACCTCAAAGACTCAATGATTTTACTGACAAATATGAAAAACATTAACTTTGACAATAAACTTATCGATGACTGTTGGTGGTTTGTTAGCTACTTGCTTGGAATGAATGTTAGTTTTGATTTATACAGTACTTTACATGAACGTAATGTGGCCTTTTTAGTTAACAATACCGCTTCTACTTTCATAACTGGTGACCAGCCCGTTATCAATATTCATCCATCTCAAAACGAGGACTTATTCATTTCTGCAGTTGGAGCTGACATCTATTACCCTTTATCACCCAAATTTGCTTTAGTGATTGCGGAGTCTGCTACATTTGGAACAGGCAGAGTTGAAGTGACCGATGAACAGGTAGATACCCTAAATACTCTAATGGCAAAACGTTCGCATACTCACTTTTTCTCCGATCAGAAAGCTCAAATACAAAAATACAAAAAATTTAAAGGAAAATGTCATAACGTGTTATCTACATTTATAGAAGATTAACGGACAAAGCATAGTTAGAAATGTTTTGAGGGGTCCATACGCTGATGAAGAATGCGTGCTACATCAATTCCTTTCTCGCTGACTTGATAGAACACGATGTGCTTTTCTACCGGAAAGCTTTTAGCCCCTCTATAAACATCATTTCTCTCTCTACCAAAGTCAGGGTATTGAGCGAGTTTCAATAATGCAGCATCGAGGGTTTGAGCATATACCATAGCCTGTGCACTCCCCCAAGACTCAATAGTTGATGAGATTATTTTGAATAGATCCTCTTCGGCTAGAGGAGATAGCCTATAGTTCGACACTAGTATCTTTGCTTGTCGACTTTCTATCTACAGAGAGAGAGACTTGTTCAAATATATCCATCACACTATGATCAGATGATTCGCCAGCTGCTAACTGCTCAAACCCTTTAGCAACCTCTTCTCTTAACACTTCAAGCTGCATACTTGTGTCAACATCTTTTTCGAATAATAGCCTTAGTCCATCACGAATAACTTCACTTGCTGAGGTATATAATCCATCAGCTACTTTTTCAGCGATTCTTCTCTCGAACTCTTTTCCTAAAGTGATATTCATCGTTAATACTCCAATCGTCTCTTGATTATATTATGAGCATGATATGCGCATAACGCAAACTTAAAGATGAAGAGTAATGAAAGGGATATATGAAAATAAAAGTGATAGTAACAGGCACAAAAAAGGGATGCCGTTGTCTTCAACTAGGCATCCCTTACTGTCTACATTGGTGTCTACAGGTATTTTTAAATCATTGATTTTAAATACCTATAACTCAATGGCTCGGCTTACATCATGCCGCCCAGCCTAAAGTAACACGTTGAATTAAAAGAACATTAAATACAAATCAAATTAAATACCCCAACTTATACCCGACTCTAGCAATTTATTTAATCTCAACGGCCTTAAGTTAAATACTTTTCATCAGAAATGTATTCTTCTACACAAGAAATAAACTCTTGTAAATACTCAAACGTTGAGTGTTTATATTCCGTTAATTTGCTAAGTGTTTTATCTTGAGCTATCTCTGAAAAAGATTTTTCACCATGTGCAATAGCATTTCTATACTCTTTAATATCTCGTAATTTTGCCTCTTGCTTATCAAAGTCAAAACCGATTTTTTTTGTGAGTGTTTCCCTAATTAGTTTTGCATCAATGTTACCAGAATAAAAATATCCTTGATTTTCCTTTGAAAACTTTTCTAAGTCTAAATTAAACAACTCATCAGTACTTTTATGTCTATCTGGATACTTTAACCAAACACGAATAAGTTCCGTAATTAACAATCTATATTCAATGCCTTTGTCATTAATTGTATCAAAAATATATTGTAGGCTTTTACTTACAACACCCTCAATCAAGTTATAGAGCATCATAAAACAGTTGCCTTTAAATATTTTTATCTGTGAATCTGAAAGCTGAAAATCTCCTGAACCATTCAATGTAAGTACAAAGCTCGATTCATTATCAATGTTTAGTTTATCCAAAAATAAAAAATACTCTTCAACCTCATTTTTCCGTTCTTCAAAAAACAGAAAAAGATCGCTATCACTCGCCATCATTAGCCTCAACAAGCATTTGAGAAACCAATAGTACATTTTCTTTTAAAGCAGAAAATGAGCTGCTTGTAGCATTATGGATAAAGTCTTGAGAGTAAATGTTAATATCAATATTTTTATAAGTACGTAGATCTTTATTTTCTTCTATAGCCATTGCAGAGCCTATCAAAATGGCTAAAAGTCTATTTTTACGGTTTACCGAAATATCTCGAATCAACTCATGTTTCTTTATAAATTGAATAACATCTTTAAACCAAACTACATGATTGTCATAATATTCTTCTTCTTCAAAGTCGCTATTTTTAGTTTCAATATAGGTATCAAGATAGGCATTTATATTGTTTTCAAACTCCATACTTTCAGAGAAAGCAAAAAACTTAACTAAAAACTCTTCTTTGTATGCACGTAATTCATCACGTTTGGTAAATTCACAAATCTCTTTAAAAGTAGAATATTCAGCACAGTCTTTATAAATGAAACTAATAAAAGCACCTTCTTTTGCACCTTTTTTTATTTCCATTTTTTTGAGAATTTCACCACCTGTATTTAAACGTTCAAATATTTCATGGCGTATACCCATTTGATCTTTTTCTATATCAAAAACCACAATGGCACGCATCGATATATTATTCACTTTTCTTTTTCTTGAACTACTGAAATCATTAAAGGTTAATTGATTAAGCTCTGACAAGCTTAATAGCCCTTTGAGCTTTAATTTCCCACTTAAGAAATTATTGATAGTTCTAATTCGTTGAGAACCATCAATAACCTCAAGAATCCCGWCTTCCACTTCTGCAAAATACATAGGAGGAATAGGCAAGCCTAACAGCATTGATTCAATAAATTTTGATTGTCTTTTTTCATCCCAAACAAATTTTCTCTGATAAAAAGGAATAAATATTTCTGTTTCTTTATTCTCTTCTATATAACGATTAAATTTTGAATGAAGTAACTCAAGCGTAAATTCTTTGGTGTCATAATTTACATTTTTACGCGCTTTGTTAATTACAGATTCCATTTCATCTATCGTTATTTTTGCCATTAGTTAATGCTCCGTTTTATCAATGCCATTGCTGTTTCTTCACCTTTTTCAATTGCCAACTCGACCGAGTTTTTTGCTAGGTCAAGACGGTGTTTGGATTCATTCTTTAATTCAAATGATGCAGTAATAAGACTTGCAACCTCTTCTTGCAAATCTTTATCAATTACTGGAATTGACAATGAGCCAACTTCATCAAGATTGAGATTGGTTTGTAATCCTTGGCGTGAATAGCGATCAATATACTGTTTACCAACAAATGAGTTGAAGTACATTATCAAATAAAGACGGTTAACTAATTTTTCATCAAAACGAAGAATTGCACAGGCTTGGTTTATGTTTGCATCACCTTCATACTCTGATATCCCACATCGTCCAACAGTTCCTGCAATTGAAAAAAGAACATCATTCTGTTTCATCTGCGTCTTTTTAAGTTTGCCATTATGAACTTCTGGTTTGATATAATTTGGATTTTCAAAGTTTACTTTTGCATCACTGATATTAACCGCTCGAATAAATGGAATACCATTACTCTTATCAGTATAAGCATCTCCACCAGCTTTGGGAGTTGTGCCACTGGAAACAGGATAATTAACCAAATCTCTTAACTTGATATTTGTAAATACTGAAAGCTTTTTCTCAATCTCATCAAACTTTGGCTGATAAAACTCACTATCTAAGCGACCACTTTCACCGAAACTTTCGCTGATAGATTTAACAGAAATATTCCCTTCGGTTGGGGTGTAGTCGATAAGCCCAAGTGCAGAGAGAATAATCTGTTCTGCTTCTTTGTAGAGGGCTTTTGATTGTTCTAACTGTTGACAAGCACTAACTATCAACTCTTCAATATCAGTTTGAAAAACTGTTGATAAGTTGGGCACTTTTAGATTTTCAAGAATTGTAAGATTTACGTGCCCCTGAAGCCCACCACTTGCAAAGCGAAACATTTGAGCTTTACCGTGTAATGTATTTAGAAAAGCTGTCACATAAAAAGGGTTATATCCTGTTTTTTCATCAACTTTAATAATTATTATATCTGACGAATTTATCGTCTCATGACCTAAATAAATAGACGCTTTCCCAAATGACCCACTTCTTGCGATAAGAATATCACCTGTATTAACTTGAGATTTTTTTAAGGATGAATGGAATGAATAGTTAATAAAGGTCTGCGCACTACTATCAATAAAGATCTGATCAATGTTCTTTGTTTGAAGTAGCTGAATACCTTCTTCTCTATATTCATCAACCATCGCACCAACAAAACCTACGCTAATACGAGTTGTAATGTCATCAAGTCTATAGGAATCTATTTTATGCATTAGCTCAAATGTTTTGATAAATTCTTTACCATAGTATTCGGAATCAAGCCTAAAACTCAAATTATCCTGAAAAACCTTACTTAAAGGCAACTCCACCGCTTCTAGCCCATCCAATAAGTCTCGATAACGAGACTCATCCTCAAGGCTTAGCGCTTTTTTGAGGCGAAGCTTAATCCTTCTTTCTGTGCAAAGAGGTTAAACGCTTCTGCAATACCGTCTTGCGTCATTCCATCATGATTGTAGAGATCGTGTTTAATAAAACGGTGATTGTGGTTATCTAGCAAAAACTTACCATCTTCAACGGCGTATATTTTTGTGCCATTATTCTCTTTGCTTGATTCGCGCATGGTGGCAAAAAAAACATTGTAATCATCTTGACGAGGGCAGTCTTTCTCATCCCATTTTTGCACTAAAAGCACACTGGTTTTAGTGCCTGTATGTGGTTTAAATACATTTCCGTGAAGTCCAACAACACCAAGAATACGGCACCGTTCGCGGATAAAATCACGGATGTATTTGTCGGTGGAGTTGTTAAATCGACCTTGTGGTAAAACGACTGCCATTCGACCGCCTGGACGCAGAAAATCGAGATTTCGCTCAATAAACAGAATATCTCGTCCTACTTTTTTCTGAATTTTTCCGTTTTTATCAGCAATCTCATAACGACTTAAAATACGAGATTCTTTTATATCGCCAGCGAAAGGAGGATTGGCAAGTAGAACATCAAATTTGAATTCTTTATCAGATTTTTTATCTGCTCGGAATTTTTTTAAATTACGAAATCCGTTAAAATATTTATCCTGCCACTGCTCATCTTGGGTAAATTCATCCCAGCGCTCATAATCAAGGGTATTAAGATGAAGTACATTAGTTTCACCATCCCCAGCAATAAGATTAAGCATTCGCGATACACGCACACTGCGTTCATCAAAATCAATTCCAAATACTTTCTCTCGAACATAGTCGATATGACGTGAGGATTTTTCTTCTGCGGTAAGATGATGACTGTCTTCGATACCCATCTCTTTATCGAGCTTATCCCAAACATGGAATGCAGAATGAATCGGAAAACCACAACTTCCAGCAGCGGTATCAATAATGGATTCATCCTCACAAGGATCTAACATTTTTACAGCCATATCAATAACATATCGTGGAGTAAAGTATTGTCCCTTTTCACCTTTGCTTGATTTATTAACAAGATACTCAAAGGCATCATCAACAACATCAAGATTAGAATTAAACAGTTTTATATCTTGTAAAGAAGCGATACAAATAGCGAGATGCGATGACGATAAGTTTAATTTAGCATTTTCATCAAAAATCCCGTGCCATTTTTTCATTGCCTTTTCAAAAAGATTTTGTACTTTTTCTTTTAATTCATTATCACTTTCACCTGAGTTTCTAAATTCAAGCTGTCGTTTACGATCACGTGTTCCAGTAAGCTCATCAAATAACTTAGTAAAAATAAGCTTAAACACCTCTTCAAACACATCAACGCCTGAGTTGGCTAATACTTCATCTTCCATATCGAGAATAATATCTTTCAGATCTCTCTTATCAGTAAGAAGCTTGTCTTTGGCTACCAAATCATCAATTGTAAACTCCTCTTGAAGAAGTTCACGTAACCCTTGTTTAGCATTAGGAATATTAGGTATGGGTTCAAAGTAATTTGGGTCTTTACGGTGATAGTGAATAATTTCACGACCATTCGTCCAAACTGCCATCGAAGCACCTGTGGCATTACAATAGCTTTTAAGCTGTTCTTTACCGTCTTTAAGTTTTGGCTTTTTTAGCTCGATAACAATATAAGGTACTGTCGGCTGTATATTATCCATGATCACGATATCGGCACGCTTTTTTTCGCGTCCAAAGTGAACAATGTATTCTATTTGAATTCGACTAAAGGGATAATCATACTGCTCATTTAATTTCATTAAATAGAGCTGACGAACGACTTCCTCTGGAGTGATTTTTATATCCTTATTTCGCACAAGACAAGATGCATAGAATGCCACACCACTTTTCGTCTCTTTTTCGTAGAGAGAACTTTCGAGAGCATTAATCTGCTTTTGTGTAAATAATTCGGTAAGAATCATATCTGAATCTTTAAGGATTAAATCAATATTAGACATTTGATACCTAGGTGAATTTAAGATGTGTATCGGAAGATATTCTATATGGTCATAATAAAGAAGTATCGCTTAAGGAGCAATAGTGTAGTGGTACGCTGATTTTGGTCACTTAGTTAGAGGTGGTATTATCACCTCATCAATTAATAGGTGACCACTACATAGCAACATCTTTTTATGGAAGAGGGTGTCCAAACCTATATCCCCGAAACAACTATACTTTTTTCATTCCTCTCTTTTACTTTGATTTAATGTAAAAAAATTAATTTTGTCGTCAACTATGATTATTTAGGAGGTGTATATTTTAACATTCATTTTAATTACTGAAGTATTAAGAGGCTTCACCGAAAAAGGCTGGGCACCCACACCTCTCACTCTCTTAAGCATTTGAATTAAAAGATAATTATACTCCTCACTAAGTTTGAATAAATATCACCATACACAAAAAACAAATATTCTGAGCCAATTTCGATTGTACAAATGCCGAGACAGAGGGTCAGATCTTGCTTTTTGCCTTTTCAATTAATAATTATTTCTAAGTAGCTATGAGGGCGAAAGCGACTTAGTTAATTACGCTCGCTTGGTAGAAGCGTAAGTAGGTTTCTTCGAACAGGTAAATAAAGAAACTGCAAAGTTTTCTTTGTAAGATAGGCTACATTGTAAGCGCAACTGATAGATTACATTTAGACTAATGCGCTTTATTCCAATGCCTTTTCACTGTAGCAATCCCCAAGCCTAAAGCCTCAGCTGTTTTAGATTGAGATACCCCCTCAGATTTTTTTGCTTGTACAGAAGCAGTCGTCTTATGCGCTTCTGGTCTACCTAGCTTTTTGCCTTGAGCTTTAGCTCGTTCAAGTCCTTC
Source organism: Aliivibrio kagoshimensis (assembly GCF_050337105.1). Classification (NCBI taxonomy): domain Bacteria; kingdom Pseudomonadati; phylum Pseudomonadota; class Gammaproteobacteria; order Vibrionales; family Vibrionaceae; genus Aliivibrio; species Aliivibrio kagoshimensis. Next base: position 71,437 of record NZ_JAKJSQ010000007.1, on the reverse strand, counting down.
TTTTGTTCGCTCTCTAATTCGGTTGCGCTCAAATTCAGCAAAGGCCGAGAACATTTGCAACATCAACTTACCCTCAGCACTTGCAAGATCTGCTACGGGGAGATCAAGACAAACAACCTTAATGCTTTTATCAGTAAGCAGACTGATAGTATTTTGTACGTCTATGTTATCTCGACCTAAACGGTCTAGCTTTAAGACCACCAGCATATCTCCACTTTCTATCTGGTGATTGATTAGCATCTTAAATTTATCTCGCTTCATTGCTTCAACAGAACCTGAAACTGTTTCGCTGATAACACGAGACTCATTCACCTCATACCCTTTTTGACGGATAGCAATAATTTGATTCTCGGTTGTTTGCTCTGTTGTAGAAACACGACAATAGGAGAAGATACGCATTGGTTACTCACTTTTATAAAAGGTATCAAGTATGGGGGTATCATATAATTAAGGTGTCATTAAGTTCAAGCCCTAGTTTGTTGATACCAGCTTTTAATATGAAAGGCTGGTATCAATATACGACTGTTTATTGATACCAGATAATCAGGTCAGTTGGATAGGTTTTATTTTTTCCCCGTCATTTCTTGAAACTTCATAAATTGCTTAAATTGCTCTTCCATGTCTGAAGAGGTATTGTCAGCTGGCTCGGCTAATTTACGCAATAGTGCAGCTTGTTTGTAATCTGGCACATCACCATAGCTATAAAAGCTGGTCAATACGCTTTCATGCCCTAAGTTTTGACTCCATGCTTTAAACTCTTCTGGCGTTCTGCAGAGGTTTTCACCTAACCTTACTAAAGTATTACGGAAGCTGTGGGGATTAAAGTAAGGCAAACCACCAGCTTCAAAGGCGTGTTTAAAGACCTTGCGGATTGGATTTGCAGTACTCCAATGCTCTTTAAGTAAACCAACAGCTTCAAATTGCTGATTTTTGTTGTGTGCCAACTTAGTTTTTGGAAACAACGGATCACTTTGCTTATACCCAAGCTCTTTAATCAAATACTCAATCCATTCAGTCAAAATCTTGAATGGCAACTCATCCACAGGAAAAAAGTAAGTGGTGAAGGTTTTACTGTTCTTTGTATTTACTTCCCTTGCATCCTGATAAAAGCTTTGATCAGCAATATCTATGTGTTTAATTTTAGCTGAAGCAACAGCACTGTCTCTTGCGCCTGTTAGGATAGTAAAGGCAACTAAAGCTCTATCACGCATTTCAATCGCAGTTGAACAAGGCATAGCTTCCAAGGTTTGCATGATCTGCTCAATTGTCGCCACATTTCTTTTACGCTTGGCATTGGCAATGCGAGTATCCTTTTCAGACAAATTGAAATATTCAATATCGCTGTAGTTGATTTTTGCTCGATAGCCTTTTTGTGTTACGAGATATTGGAAGAACATTTTTAAGTGGCGAGTTGCGGTAAGCACCGTTGCCTTACTTAACTTTTCCCCAGTCACAAGTGATTTTTGAGCAAGAAGATAGTTCTTAAACCCAATAGCGTGCTTTGCCTTAAACTTCTTGAAATCAAGATAATTCGTATATTCTTCAAAGCGATTAATTGACTTCATTGCACCATCAATTGTTGAATGATCTTGGCGTTTAGCATCTCTCAAATACTTGATGTATTCATGCAGAATCCGAACATTATTCGCGCTACTTTTTTTCATCATCAAATACCATGGTTAAAGGATAATTTAAGAGAGCGTTTTCTCTCAGGTTTAAGTGTTTTTCAGCTATCGGTAATTTACCCCCGAGTTCGAGCCATATTTGGTTTACATCGCGCCAAGAAACGTACTTATTTGCTTTACATCCACACTCGCCACAATGCCCCATCATCTGCGCCATGCCAGCAGGCTTTGCTATAAACTGAAGTGATTCAATGCTTGGGTTTTTGGGTTGCCTGCATTTGAAACAATACATTTCATGTACTTCACATTGGTGCATGTAATTTTTGCGTTTCTGTTTTAGATAAATTTTTAAGTCAACACCAATAATTAAAAGTGGACGTTTTTCATTTACAACAGGTAAACCAGCACGGATCCAATTACGCACAGTTTTGGGGTGAACGCCCAATGTTTCGCTAACTTCAATAACGGTATAACTGCGATGGATTTTGATACGATTAGGATTATTACGACTCATGGCTAGCCGCCTTAGATGCTGCGATACAATCTTCGAGCCATTCATCGATATCACTTTCAAGCCAGCCAATAGCGCGGCTACGGCTAGATCTACCCAATGAAACACTCTGCGGAAACTCGCCATTACTCATACGTAAATAAATGGTGCTACGAGATAAGCCAGTTTTTAGCTTTACTTCAGGTAAGCGAATTATTTTGTTGGACATGTTGAAACCTTTTAATCGTTAGTGGGAACGATTGAGAGGTTATTAAATTTGTGATGGGTAAAAACCGAATTCGGATTTAGGATTCCGAATTCGGTTTTAAGATGTTTGGTTTTTATTTACTTTTAGAGCAAATTGCGGTTTCAATTTGGCTTAATATCTCACCAATTTTGTCATTGAGTAGAGGAGTGCCATTCAACTTGGTCATCTCTACCAGCACCGCAACAGAACCTCTTTGCTTATAATCTAGGTTAGCTTCTTTGCATAGTGCCGCTATTAAAACTAGGAATGAGTTTCTTTCCTTAGCCATTACAATTTTTTTTAATTTCTCCTTATATTTAGAACAAACTACGGGTTCTATTTGGTTTAATATTTCACGAATTGTATCATCATTTAAAGATGCGCCAATTAATCCAATCATAGCAATCAAAGACGAAGTAATACCTCTTTGCTTCGGGTCTACATTAACTTTATTACATAACACTTCGATTAAGATCAACAATGTAGTGCGATCTTCATCAGGCACGAGAATAGCTTCTTGTGGGATAGGTTCTTGCAGCATCTCTTCCAATGATTGGATAAACCGATCCATCTCATGCTTTTTTATTACCATTTGGTAATTGTAGTTTTCAATAGTTAAACAGTTTTTATAAACTTTATCCGTGGGAAACGATACACTCATAAGGTCTATCATTGCTGTTACATGATCACGTTCTGAAGGAGTTAACAGTGAAGCTAATGTATCAAAATCATGATCAACACATTCATCAAAGCAAATCTCATTACTCACTAGGAAATTTTTTATAATATCCCCAACAAAAGCCTTATCTTCATATACAGGAGACGGGACTAATTTATGTAGGAGTTTGCACACTTCCGTATCATTTCGAACAAAAACTCCCTGTTCATTATACCTTTGAGGATTATAGCCACACTCCCCTAGTTCATCTAGATATCGTTTTTCAATATCTACAGACTCCAATCCAATCATGGTTAAGTCCCAGATACCATTGATATTATGAGCAATATCTTCATAGATAAACCATGTGTCATCATCTACTTCTTCAGAAGAATCGAGTGTATCAATGAGGGTGAATAAACCATCAGAGTCACAATGACTTTCATCGGTATTTTCATCTGAGATTGGGGTAAAAAACTCGTCGTCGTCAACTAGCTTTCCAGTTAGAGCTGGAACTGGTTCAAGAAATCGAGCAGATAAAGTTAAATTGTTATCTAGTGCTAGACGATATAAGTCAGTTATTAAAATAGGCTTATCAAATACAGAAGAAAGATAACTAGCAGCTTCATCAAGGGTTAACCATTCTTTCAGGTTTAATAGTTTATTCATAAAATCTGACCGTATATGTTGTTCAATTCATCTAAATAATTAGCCCATTCCTGCATCAGTTTTGTTCTTTCAGCTAAATAAATCGAACGGTTATAAGCTCTTGATGTGGCGGTTCCAGTCAAATGAGCAAGCTGCACTTCGATCACTTCATGGTTCCAGCCTTTTTCATGCAAAATAGTTGATGCAGTACTTCTAAAACCATGAGCAGACATAACATCAGCAGGATAACCCAAGCTGCGTAAACGATTAGTTAATACGTTTTTGCTCATCGGTTTACTGCTATCTCTTTGGTTTGGAAACACAAGTTCTGAGTAACCAGTCACGGCTTGAATATCTTTCAAATGCAAAGCAACTTGCTTAGACATTGGCACCAAGTGCTCTCGATCCTTCTTCATGTTTTCGGATGGTATTCGAATCAAAAGATCGTCAAAATCGATATGCTCCCACTTTAAGTGTCTTATTTCTGTTGGCCTCAAAAATACTCTAGGTATTAATTTAAGTGCTTCAGCAGTGCAATAGTTACCTGATTCTGTTGTATCAATATCTTTAATGAGTTGAGCAAGCTCATTAGGCTTCACGATTGCCGCCATATGCTTAACTTTTGGCAATGGCTTTAATATATCGCGCAATGGTAATCCTTGCGCTGGGTTATTACGCGTTAATCTATGTGCCAGCGCATAACCAAACACTCGACTTATTACCGCCAACATAACAGGTGCCTTTTTAGGTGTACCCGCAGCTTCAATAGCTAACATTAATTCCGTAATATGCCCCGCATCAATCTCTTCAATATGAAGGCTGGCTATAGATTTAGAGTCCACCAGCAACCAGCGTTTAATTCTAGCTGCGTGATCGTCTGACCAAGAGTCTTTTTGTTGCTCCCACCATTTCATAGCAATTGTTTCAAATAGCTTATCTTTAGGTATTGTCTTTGAGCGCTTTCTTTCTCTTCGTTCATCCATCGGATTAATACCGTGAATTAAAGAAGCCCTTGCTTCTTCAGCTGATTTACGCGCTTCACTGAGAGAAATGGAGGGGTACTTTCCTAAAGCCATTTCTTGATACTTACCTGCATGCCTAAACCTCAACCTCCAGAGCTTAGAGCCATTGTTTTTAACAAGTAAAAACAAGTTATTACCATCAGAACGCTTGATCTGAGATTTACCATCAGGGCAAGATATATTCTTAACTTCTTGTATTGTTAATGCCATTCAAAGTTCCTATCAGGGGTACGTAATGAGGGGTACACATATATAAAACACCTAAATATAAGATCACTGAAAACTAAGGTACCCCTCATGGATACCTTGTAATTCTGGGAAGTAGTGAAATATTATGATACCACTTAGGAAGTAAAGTCAATAAAAAAGCCCGTAAACACTAGGCTTACGGGCTTTTTTAGGACGTGCTAGTATTAGGGCAATACGTTTACATCATGCCGCCCATACCACCCATTCCACCCATGCCGCCCATATCAGGCATTGCAGGAGCATCTTTAGCTGGCATATCCGTAATCATCGCTTCAGTTGTGATCATAAGACCCGCAACAGAGGCTGCGAACTGCAGTGCAGAACGCGTTACTTTTGTAGGATCTAGGATACCCATTGCGATCATGTCGCCATATTCGCCCGTTGCTGCGTTGTAACCGTAGTTAGCATCGCCAGCGCGAACATTGTTCGCAACAACAGACTCTTCGTCACCTGCGTTCATTACGATTTGACGTAGAGGAGCTTCCATGGCGCGAAGTGCTACACGGATACCTACGTTCTGCTCTTCGTTGTCACCTTCAAGGTCAACCACTTTTGATGCAGCGCGGATAAGTGCAACACCACCGCCAGCAACTACACCCTCTTCAACAGCAGCGCGTGTGGCGTGAAGTGCATCTTCAACGCGATCTTTTTTCTCTTTCATTTCAACTTCAGTGGCTGCGCCTACTTTGATGACAGCAACACCGCCAGCAAGTTTTGCAACACGCTCTTGAAGTTTCTCTTTATCATAGTCAGACGTTGCATCTTCAATCTGCTGACGAATTTGAGCAACACGGCCAGAGATCATTGTCTCTTCGCCATTACCATCGATGATAGTTGTTGTCTCTTTGGTGATAGTGATGCGCTTAGCTTGACCAAGATCTTCTAGTTGAACTTTCTCAAGTTCTAGACCAATCTCTTCAGAGATAACCGTACCACTTGTTAGTACTGCGATATCTTGAAGCATTGCTTTACGACGGTCACCGAAACCAGGTGCTTTAACCGCTGCTACTTTCACGATGCCGCGCATGTTGTTCACAACAAGAGTCGCTAGGGCTTCACCTTCAACGTCTTCTGCAACGATAAGCAGTGGACGAGAGGCTTTTGCTACTGCTTCTAGCGTTGGAAGTAGTTCACGGATGTTAGATACTTTCTTATCAACCAATAGGATGAATGGACTCTCTAGATCAACAGAACCCGCTTCTTGGTTATTGATGAAGTATGGAGATAGGTAACCGCGGTCAAACTGCATACCTTCAACAACGTCTAGTTCATCTTGTAGAGCTTGACCTTCTTCAACGGTAATAACGCCATCACGACCTACTTTTTCCATCGCTTCTGCGATTAGATTACCAACGGTAGCGTCAGCGTTTGCTGAGATAGTACCAACTTGGGCAATCGCTTTAGTATCTTCACAAGGAACAGAAAGCTCTTTAAGTGCTTCAACTGCTGCAACAACCGCTTTGTCGATGCCACGCTTAAGATCCATTGGGTTCATACCAGCAGCAACCGCTTTTAGGCCTTCACTGATGATAGATTGTGCAAGTACCGTAGCGGTCGTTGTTCCGTCACCCGCAGCGTCATTCGCTTGAGAGGCCACTTCTTTAACCATTTGTGCACCCATGTTTTGAAACTTATCTTCAAGTTCAATTTCACGAGCAACAGAAACACCATCTTTGGTGATCGTTGGAGCACCAAATGATTTGTCTAATACTACGTTACGACCTTTTGGTCCTAAGGTAACTTTTACTGCGTCAGCTAGAACATTTACGCCTTCTAGCATTTTGATTCGAGCGTCATTACCAAATTTTACGTCTTTAGCAGCCATGGGTTATTCCTTTCTTAATTCTAATTTTGAGGTGAATGGATTATTCAACGATCGCCATAATGTCATTTTCAGACATGATAAGGACTTCTTTGCCATCAATCTTTTCAGATTTAGTGCCATAACCTTCGGCAAAGATAACAGTATCGCCAACTTTCACATCAAGTTCTTGAACTGAACCATTCTCTAGAATACGGCCTTTACCCACAGCTAAAACAACACCGCGAGTAGATTTTTCAGCAGCTGAACCTGTAAGTACAATACCGCCAGCAGATTTTGATTCAACTTCTGTACGCTCAACGATGACGCGATCGTGTAGTGGACGAATATTCATTGGGTCGACTCTCCTGATTTTCTTTCAAATATTTGGATACCAAGCGTAATAAATAGGATAGGCTTGGACTGTGTTATTAGATGTGGGGTTAATTTATGTGATCCCAAGTCTTTTAGCTCATTATTTCTGATTTTTTTCCATTTTTTTTCTAAAATAGAGACCTCTTCAAGCTATCGCTATTCTTTTCAGGTGTATGAAGCAACAATATGCAGGATAAACACGGTATTCTTACCGCTCCCATTCCGGGATTATTAAAGCAACTAACCGTTCCTATGATCTTCGGTATCGTCGCGATTTTGATGTTTAACCTCATCGATACCTTCTTTATTTCGCTACTCGGAACCGAGGCACTTGCTGCAGTCAGTTTTACGTTTCCGGTGACCTTTGCTGTCAACTGCATCACCATGGGGATTGGCGTTGGGTTATCCACCTGCATTGCTCGGCTGCTTGGCCAAGGTTACGCAAAATCTGCGGCTCAATTTACCACTCACGGATTACTGTTAGCCGTACTCTTGGTCGTACTCGCCTCCACCATAGGTTTTTTTAGTATTGAGCCTCTATTTTTAGCACTTGGTGCCACCAGCGATCTGATCCCACTCATCGATCAATATATGTCGATCTGGTATCTAACCGTACCGCTGCTGGTTATTCCAATGTCAGGAAATAGTGCGATACGTGCTACCGGTGATACCAAATCTCCCGCTAAGATTATGATGCTCGCTGGGTTTATTAATGGTGTTCTTGATCCTCTGCTTATTTTCGGTTACGGCCCTTTTCCTGAACTGGGTGTTCAAGGCGCTGCGATTGCTAGTGGCATCAGTTGGGGTGGTGCTTTAGTGGGATCACTTTGGGTACTCATCAAACGTGAAAAAATGCTCTCATTACCTCGCCTTTCTTCGTTATTTACGGATTGGTGGCAGATATTACGCATTGGTACCCCTGCCGCTTTTGCTAACGCCTTAAATCCTCTGTCTGGGGCAATCTTAATGATCATGTTAGCTAGCCAAGGGACAGCAGCCGTTGCTGCCTATGGTGCAGCACAACGAGTGGAATCTCTGATGTTGATTGTGGTGATGGCCATCACTTCTGCATTATCACCGATCATTGCACAAAATATGGGCGCTGAACATCGTGGGCGAGTGATAGAGGCGATCTCTGTCACCGTGAAGTTCTCACTCTTTTTACAATTCATGTTGTTCATCATGATGGTTCCTTTGAGTATTCCTATTTCACACCTTTTTAGCCAAGAGCCCTCCGTTAGAGATGCCCTTTGGAACTATCTTCTGATTGTGCCTCTGAGTTACTGCTTCCAAGCGATCGTTATGATCTTAATCAGCAGTTTGAATGCGCTACACATGCCGATAAAAGCGTTTCAATGGAGTTTCATGAGGCTCTTTGTTTTCTTACTACCGTGCGCATGGCTAGGTCGATATTTTTATGCATCAGAAGGGCTCTTTGCGGGCATAGCCGTTGGAAATACACTGTGTGGCGTGGCTGCTTTTGTCTACCTTTTACGTTTTAGAAACCCTAATTTATTACGTGACTAAAAAAGTAAAAACAGGTGTCAGTTCATTGACACCTGCTGAAAACGCAAAATCTATGGTGTGATCACTTCATGGAGTGTAAACCGATCATATTGCCTTCCGTATCTTCCACTACGCTAATAAAACCATGTTCTCCGATCGGCATTTTGGGGACTTGTACGGTTCCACCATTTTTTGCTGACCTGGACTCTTCAACGGCACAATCATCGCACGAAAAATAGACAAGCGTACTATTGCCACCCGCTTTTACATTGTCCATTTTAACTAACGCACCTGTCGCGCCATAGCTCTCCATATTGCCAGGAAAAGCCCACATCTCTATTTGCACTTTTGCTGGGCTCTCTAACTTCTCTAAAGTGACAGCCAGTAGTGCTTGATAAAATGTTTTCGCCCGCTCTATATCGTCCACATAAATTTCAAACCAACCAATCGGATTTCCTTGCATAATTTTACCCTCACCCTTTTCATTTAATTACCGCATTGAGCGTAGTTCAAAGATGACGCTTAAGCTGCCTCATTAGTCAAAATGCAAGGAGAGTGTCTGATTTTTATTTTCTCAAATAACAAGCAAAAAAAAGACAGACCTCAGTCTGTCTATTCGTCATGTATCTATCACTGTATTCATGACTCGAGTTCATTATTTCAGCTTTTTCTGATCATCATTATCCGGATCTGAGTCATATTCCCCTTCAAATGTATTGCCTCTATGTTCATGCTTATCATGCTCAAATGGGTTTGCACCTGGCGTGAAATCACTTTGATGACCAAATCCAGCGCTGAAGGAGTTTCCTCCCACTGCATTCAATTTTACCCGACTCATCAACAGCTTTGCCAATGCAGCTCTTGGCATAGGGAGCAATACCAGCATGCCCAATGCATCCGTCATAAAACCGGGAGTGAGCAATAATACCCCTGCCACAGCCAACATAATGCCTTCTACAATTTGTTGTGCAGGCAATTCACCTCGTTGCATCTTAGATTGTACTGACATCAATGTTTGTAACCCTTGACTTCGCACTAATGAAGCACCAGCAATGGCTGTTACCAATACTAAAAATATGGTTGGCCACATCCCTAAAAACCCGCCAACTTGCACAAATAGGCCAATTTCGATCATAGGAACAATAATGAACAGAAGTAATAAAACAGGAAACACATTCACCTCACTTTTTCGTTAAGTGTCCAGTTTAGCAGTTATGTCAGCATGACGTATAGACGCATCACAATTCTTTACACTACCGCACAATTTACACGGAATGAAATAAAAATACTCAGTTCTGAAAACATATACTATCTTTATGGATTACATATATTTAGAAACATTCCCTCAGAATGAAATGTGATCTAGATCACTTCGTGGTGCAATTGATACACTATCGCATGGAATGGTGATCCAGCTATCATTTTTAACCGAAAAGGATAGTATGATGCCCACATCAATTGGGTCAGGTACGATCTAAAAGTTGATTCTGAAGAATGGAGTCTATATCCAGAATGGCACTTATTTTTTGAATTAATAGAGTAACTTAAGGCTTATTTATGTCTCAAACAATTGATACTAACTTCGAACAAATCCATAATCTGTCTACTCGTATTGAAGAGGACCTATTAGGTCTACGCCATGTACCCGCTGACGCTTATTATGGTATCCACACTCTTCGTGCTATCGAAAACTTCAATATTTCTAACGTAACTATCTCAGATGTGCCTGAATTTGTTCGTGGCATGATCATGACTAAAAAAGCAGCTGCAATGGCGAACACCGAGTTAGGGGCAATCCCTAAAGAGGTTGGTGAATACATCATCAAAGCGTGTGAATTGATCCTAGAAACAGGTAAGTGTATGGATCAGTTCCCATCGGATGTTTTTCAAGGTGGTGCTGGTACCTCAGTCAACATGAATGCTAACGAAGTCGTAGCGAACGTTGCTCTAGAGTTAATGGGTAAAGAGAAAGGTGACTATGCGGTCATCAACCCAAATGATCATGTCAATAAGAGCCAGTCAACTAACTGTGCCTACCCAACAGGATTCCGTATTGCCGTTTATAACAGCATTCAAAAACTGATTGAGGCTATTGAGTACCTAAAAGGGGCATTCGACCTTAAAGCCCAAGAGTTTGATGATGTATTAAAAATGGGCCGTACCCAGCTACAAGACGCAGTACCCATGACGGTTGGCCAAGAGTTCCAAGCGTGGGGTGAACTGCTTAATGAAGAGGTCAAAAACTTAAACTACACGGCAAAATTGATTCTTGAAGTAAATATAGGTGCTACGGCTATCGGTACAGGCTTAAATGCAGCAAAAGGTTACCAAGCACTGGCTGTGAAGTACCTTAAAGAGATCACTGGTGTTGATGTAGTTGCCGCGGAGAATCTCATCGAAGCAACCTCTGATTGTGGTGCTTATGTGATGATCCATGGTTCACTAAAGCGTACAGCAGTTAAGATGTCGAAAATCTGTAATGATTTACGTCTACTCTCTTCTGGCCCACGTGCTGGTTTAAATGAGTTAAACCTTCCTGAACTGCAAGCGGGTTCATCCATCATGCCGGCAAAAGTAAACCCGGTAATCCCTGAAGTGGTAAACCAGGTCTGCTTTAAAGTGATTGGTAACGACACCACCATTACTTTTGCGTCAGAAGCGGGACAGTTACAGTTAAATGTGATGGAACCTGTTATTGGCCAAGCTCTGTTTGAGTCTATCGATATTTTAAAAAATGCCTGCGTTAACTTGCGTGATAAGTGCATTGATGGCATTACGGTAAATAAAGAAGTGTGTGAAGCGCACGTATTAAACTCTATTGGTATTGTGACCTATCTAAACCCATTCATTGGCCACCATGAAGGTGACATTGTTGGTAAGATTTGTGCCGAAACAGGTAAGAGCGTACGTGATGTTGTGCTTGAGCGCGGCTTGTTGTCTGAAGAGCAGCTTGATGAGATCTTCTCAGTCGAAAACCTCATGCACCCAGAATACAAAATCACCACAATCTAATAAGAGATATCGTATCAATGGGCTCTTGCTCTAGAGCCCATTGTGTTTTTACGTGCCGTCACTTCTTATTACAACCACATACAACACATCCCCTTAACTATAATCCCTTAACTACATTGGAGAATCACATATGATTGCTGTACAGCTTCTTATTGTACTGCTGTTCATTTATTTGGGCGCACGAATAGGCGGAATCGGTATCGGTTTCGCTGGCGGGGCAGGTGTTCTCGTTCTAACCATGGTGTTAGGGCTTGATGCTGGCTCTATTCCTATTGATGTTATCTTGATCATTATGTCTGTTATTACCGCCATTGCGGCAATGCAAGTAGCGGGTGGTATGGACTGGTTGGTCGACCTAGCAGAGCGTTTCTTACGGAAAAATCCGAAACATATTACCTTTTATGCTCCTATTGTTACCTATGTGATGACGTTACTCGCAGGAACCGGTCACACTGCTTTCTCCACACTGCCTGTTATTGCCGAAGTCGCAAAAGAACAAGGTATTCGCCCTTCCCGTCCACTTTCAATTGCTGTTGTTGCCTCTCAGATTGCTATTACTGCCTCTCCAATTTCTGCAGCCGTTGTTTTCTTTTCCGGGATTTTAGAACCACTTGGTGTTGATTACTTAACCCTATTGGCGGTATGCATTCCTTCGACCTTCATCGCTTGTATGGTAGGTGCGTTTGTTGCCAACTTCTTAGGTTGCGAATTGACCAATGATCCTGTCTATCAAGAACGCCTTGAAAAAGGGCTGATCAAAATGAAAGGGGCTGCCAAACGTGACATCTCATCAGCAGCAAAAACCTCTGTTTATATTTTTGGACTCGCCATTATTGCAGTTGTGACCTACGCGACGATGATCAGCAGCAGCGTTGGTTTGATTGAACACCCGACTATTGGACGCAATGAGGCTATCATGGCCCTCATGCTCACCGCCGCTGCTGCAATTGTCACCTTTACCCATATTGATGCGGCAAAAATTGCCAATGCAGCCACGTTTAAATCAGGCATGAGTGCCTGTGTTTGTGTACTGGGTGTTGCGTGGTTAGGAGATACCTTTGTCTCTGCGCATATTAGTGATATTAAAGAGTTCTCTGCCAATATTCTTGAGCAATACCCATGGATGTTAGCCGTCGTATTATTCTTTGCCTCGATGTTGCTTTACTCACAAGGGGCGACAACAACTGCGCTCATGCCAGCCGCTCTTGCTATCGGTGTTGCCCCGCTTACGGCGGTAGCGTCATTTGCCGCGGTAAGCGCTCTGTTTGTTCTTCCTACTTACCCGACACTGTTGGCTGCTGTGGAAATGGATGACACAGGATCGACTCGAATTGGTAGTTTAGTATTTAACCATCCATTTTTCATTCCCGGTGTAGTAACCATTTCGACCTCAGTCACTCTCGGTTTTGTATTGGGTGGCATAATTTTGTAATCGTCAATCTGCACAATAATAAATGGCAGTGGAGTAGACTGCCATTTTACTCTCTCTTTCATCACACCACTCTAGTCACATTTTTGATGCATGATATACTTCTCACACAATAAGATTGAAACTAACCGCCCTCTATTAAGGTCTATAGTGACTCGATTGCTATTTAAGAAGATATAATGACTCACTCTTTTTTCATGAAAACTCTCTTTTCCACTGTTATCTTGTTTATGCTAGGTATGTTCAACACGGCTAATGCTGAGCTAAACCTCTCTAGTCTAAGTGATAACAGCGCTTCAACATTTGTTACGGTTGATCAAGCATTCCCTTTTAACTTTATTCAAAACCGTGATCACGTCGTTTTAGATTGGCAAGTGAAACCCGACTACTACCTCTATCAGCAGAGAATTTCAGTGACCGCCAATCATGCTGAGATTGGTGATTTGATCATGGATGAAGGCACGCCACATAACGATGAATTCTTCGGTGATGTCAATATTTACACCACCCCTTTGCAAATCAAAGTACCGTTAAATTCAGTACAAAAAGGGGGGGAACTAACGGTTCGTTATCAAGGCTGTGCAAAAGCAGGATTTTGTTACCCACCCGAGGTGAGAAAGATCCCACTGTCGATGATCGACAGTGCCAGTAATAGCACTCAGAGTAACAGTCCAAATAGTTCGACCATTCAAAATGCGCCGCTTACTGAGCAGCAAGATCTTGCTGAGAACCTAAGCGATAACTGGTGGACACCGCTGCTCTTTTTCGGCTTAGGCATCGGTTTAGCCTTTACTCCTTGTGTACTGCCTATGTATCCCATTTTAACCGGCATTGTATTGGGAGGAGGAAAACTCAGCCACGGTAAAGCGTTTAAGCTCTCCTTTGTGTATGTACAAGGCATGGCGCTCACCTACACCTTATTGGGTTTAGTCGTCGCCTCTGCAGGTATGCAGTTTCAAGCAGCCTTGCAACACCCCTATGTATTAATTGCTTTGAGCGTTATGTTTGTCGCTTTAGCTCTCTCGATGTTTGGGCTATTCACCCTATCGTTGCCAAGTTCTATGCAAACTTGGTTAAGTAACTTAAGCAATAAGCAACAAGGGGGTAGCCTAGCTGGTGTCTTTACGATGGGGGCGATTTCAGGATTAGTTTGCTCCCCTTGTACCACTGCACCGCTCTCTGGCGCTCTGATTTATGTAGCGCAAAGTGGCGATCTGCTAACTGGAGCCGTCGCGCTATACGCACTGGCTATTGGTATGGGGATCCCACTTATTTTAGCGGCTATGTTTGGTAATAAACTGCTACCAAAAGCCGGCAACTGGATGACTCATGTCAAAACCCTATTTGGCTTTATTCTGCTCGCCGTCCCAGTCTTTTTACTAGAGCGTATCTTGCCACATTCACTCACCCCTTATCTTTGGATGCTCCTAGGATTAGCGGCATTTGGTTGGTTGTATCACATCAAAACTGCCATGAAACCAGGCTGGAGAAGCAGTCTTATTGGTATTATTGCCATTCTTGGTATTGTTGCCTCTTCGATTCCTGCGATAGATTATTTCACTAGCAGTGGAGAGATCTCCACGAAAAATACAGCGGTGAGCTTTCAACGTATCAGTAACATGGAAGAGTTAAACCGAGAACTGGCGACAGCCAAAATGGCCGGTAAACCAGTGATGCTCGATTTTTATGCTGACTGGTGCGTGGCCTGTAAAGAATTTGAAAAATACACCTTCCATCACCAAGATGTTGAACCCCTTCTTACCGGTTTTGTTCTGTTACAAATTGACGTTACCAAAAACAGCATGGATGACATACAACTGCTGAAAAGCATGAATGTTTTAGGTCTACCAACCATCGATTTCTGGGATAAGCAGGGTAACCAGTTATCGAATGCTCGATTAACAGGATTTATGAAATCAGCTCCCTTTATTAAGCATTTACAGAGCAACCAATTGATCCCTTAAACGTGATTTATATTCGTCTCTCTGTTCACAGTTTACTGTTTCAGTTTTGTTAAATTTATGTTTTTTTGAAAGACTCTCTATTAGCTAAATTAACTAATAGAGGTTGCTATGACAGTTCGCACTTGGATTAACACCCTATTCTTCGCCATCATAATTGGCAGTGCGTTCTCTTTCTATGTGAAAGCCAATCCAAACAAAGTGGTGATATTAACCTCTTTCCCTGAAAGTTTTTATCTCCCAATCGTCAAAGAATTTGAACAGAAAAACCCCCAACTATTAGTAAAAGTATTTAATAAAAACACCCCAGCGGTCATTACTCATATTCAACAGAATAGAGAACCAAAACCCGATATTGTGTGGTTAAGCTCTTCGGATGCCATGATGATGTTACAGCAGCAACAGTTGCTGCAAAAAATCAATTTAAGTAGCCCGCACCATTTTGAAACATTTGCTTGGTCTCAATTTGGCCTTTTTTGGCACAATGATTTCTTATCTGATAATCAACTTCCTCCCCCTTCTAACTGGAACGATCTTCTTAAGCCACACTATCAGCACACCATCGCCCTAAGTGCTCCTTCGCGATCCGGCACCAATCATTTGATGATCGAACTGATACTGCAGCAATATGGCTGGAATGAAGGTTGGGCACTGTTACAACAGTTAGGAGGGAATTTAGCGACCATTACAGCCCGGAGTTTTGGTGTTCGTGAAGGGATTTTAAAACAGCGTTTTGGCATTGCTCCTGTTGTGGACTTTTTTTACCGCAGTGCACTAGACAGTGGCCACAATGTTGGTTTTGCACCTCTGCCTAATACTCCACTGTTACCAGCAACAGTGGCGATCACCGCTTCCACTGAGCAGGAGATGATTAGCCGAGTTTTTGTCTCGTTTTTACTCTCTGAACAGGGGCAATCACTACTCAGCCTACCGAGTGTCAACCGTATCTCTTTAGAAAACAAGCAACGGGTTGAAAGTGCGACGCCTTTTCATTTCGATCTCGCCTTATCTGCCAGTCGTTACCATGTAGTCAACACGCTCTTTGATCAAATGATCAGTCATCGAATCAACGAACTCGGTGTTTTTTGGCGTGAATGGTACTCCATCGATAGCGTTCTCTATCCCGCATTGAAACGTCAAAGTAAACAACGAGCGACTCAAACGCCCATTGCAGAGTCCGTCGCCAGTGACCCGGAGCTCAACAGACGCTTAAGCCCAATCAATAAACACCATGAGTTTTATCAGCGAATTAGCCAGCAGTGGCGCCAAATTTCCAACCTCCAACTAGAGAAAGCAACCCAGCTATTAGTCGACGGAAAAGAGCCAGAGGTGTTAAATGCAAAAGAGAAATAGCATTGCTACCCGTATTCTCGCCCTCTACCTATTGTTAGGCTGTATCGCTATCTCGTTCATGGTATCAACCACCTTCTCTTTTCAAAAGCTAACCAATTCGGTAGAACGAGTTTCCACCGAACAGATACCAACGATTGCTGCTGCATCATTGTTTGCTGAAATCGGAGGACAGATCGCCACCGATGCGACGAACTTAATGCTGGCGAAAGATAAAGTGAGCTTAACATCCGCTTATCAACGCTTGACCACCAGCCTGCCAAAGCTCTCTCAATTTAGCCAACAAGGTATCGTTCCAGAAAGTCATCATGAACTGATATTTTTAAAAGAAGCAATCACTGAGAACATCTCCTCACTGAATATCAATGCTCGATTACGACTGACAATACAGAGTCAAAAAGAGGAGAAGAGGCAACTTCTTCACTGGATGCAGATCGAGTTTATTGATGAGATCACTCCTCTTATTAATGACAGTATCTATAACCTCAATTTACTCATTAAACGCCTAAGTCAAAACAGAACGTTAACTCACCAAGAGATTAAAACCCTTGGTACGCAGAGTGATATTCGCCATCAGCTGCTGACGCTTGAAACAAACATTAATCTCGTCTTTGACCTATTGCAGCGCTCAACCCTACTGTCTACTCGTTCAGAAATTCTCTCTACTCAAAGTGTGATTGATGAAACATTCTTTGCCATCAAACAACAACTTCACCTACTGGTGACAATTCCCAGTACTGTTACCATCAGACAGATTGCTGAACAGCTAAACCTACGTATCAATGACAGCAACAATGTCATTCAAGTCAGTTTAAAAGCCCTGCAACTACAAGAAGCGAATAAAGAACTGTTGCTTGAGAACCAATACCTCATTCAGAGAGTAAAGCTGATCGTGACTCAAGCCGTTATTCAAGCTCAACATGATACTGAGTCCTCCATTCAAGCACTCTCTGATGCCATGGTGAAGAGTCAAAAAAACCTAACTATTACCATCATTTGTGTCGCCGTTTTATCGCTCGTGGTTGGTTGGTACTTGAAGTCTCAACTGCTTAATCGACTCTCTACAATTTTAAGAAGTATGCGACATCTCGCAATGGGAGAGACCTTAACCCCAACACAAGTACGTGGAAATGATGAGTTAGCGAAGCTCTCTCAAGCCACTCAGGTATTTAATACCAATGCACTGCGTATCCAGCAATATACTCAACAACTTGAACAGACGAACGACAAGCTAAAAGAGGAGATTGCGCATCGAGTACAGACGGAAAACGACCTACGTAATACCCAAAATGAGTTAACCCAAGCCAGCAAACTCGCAATGCTAGGTCAATTAACCGCGGGGATCGTACACGAATTTAGTCAACCGCTGGCGGCCATTAAATCCAACACCTATTTGGCTAACCAGTACTTAGAGCAGCAACAGTTTGACTCGTTGGCATTGAAGTTAGAGAAAATCAATAACATCACCGATCGCGCGACTAAGTTATGTCAGCATCTTAAATCTTTCTCAAGAAAGAGCAGCGGAAAACTCAGCTCAACCTCATTAAACAGGGTGGTTGAGGACAGTATCTCGCTATTTACCGATACACAAATTACTGACCAATGGTTTGCACTCACCATTGATGATAGCCACTCAGTACTGGCTGATCCTATTCGATTAGAACAGGTCATAGTAAATTTAATCAGTAACGCGATTGATGCGATTAAGGTACGACAACAACATCAAACCTTAACGCCTCTCATACAGATCCACAGTTCAGCTATTAACAACGAACAGATTGTACTGACCATTACCGACAACGGTTGTGGCATAGACAGTGACCGGCCTCAAAATATATTTGAACCCTTCTACACCACCAAAGAGGTTGGTGAAGGGCTTGGGTTAGGCATGTCAATTTCTCATAATATCATTAAAGATTTCGGTGGTAATATCACCCTATCTTCGCAGATCAACCAAGGAACGGAGATCCGCTTATGCCTCATCAAGCACACGTAATTTTAGTTGAAGATAATCAAGAGCTACGAGAGAGTCTCAGTGAAATACTGCAGTTAAAAAACTTCACTGTTTCGGCCTTCTCAACACCGGATAATGCGATCCCGAAACTGCACTACGATTCAAATTATATTGTGGTTTCCGATATTCGTATGCCAAGCATGGATGGCATCACCTTCATGAAACAGGTGCATACCATTGATCCTGAGTTACCCTTTATTCTCATTTCCGGTCATGCTGATATTGAGATGGCTCTGAACTGTGTTAAAGAGGGCGCGTTTGATTTTCTTGAAAAGCCGCTGCATCCAGAGCACCTGCTTGGTATTGTGGATAAGGCGATAAAGCACCGTACCTTAACCTTAGAAAACCGCCGACTAAAATCAGAATCGCCAAGGCACATCAGCCTGGATGAGCTATTGATTGGTCAATCTGATGCCATGGTAAAACTGAAACATCGACTACTCACCTTGGCCAATGCTGATGTGAACATTGTCTTAAACGGTGAGACTGGCACTGGAAAAGAGAAAATTGCCCGTGCTTTACATACGTTTTCAGATCGCAGCCAACACCATTTCGTTGCCATTAACTGTGGAGCCCTTCCAGAAAACTTGATCGAATCCGAACTGTTTGGCCATGAGGTTGGGAGTTTTACTGGAGCCAGTAAAAAACGCATTGGCAAAATAGAGCACGCTTCCGGAGGAACTCTATTTCTTGATGAAATTGAGAGCATGCCACTGACTGCGCAAATAAGATTGTTGCGCGTGATTCAGGAGGGGGAGCTTGAAAGGGTGGGTAGTAATCAGATCATAGAGGTCGATCTTAAAGTAATATCGGCCTCCAAATCCGATCTACGACTCTGCTCAACATCGGGCATTTTCCGCGAAGACCTCTATTATCGATTAAATGTTGCCTCATTAGACATTCCCACACTGCGCCAGAGAAAAGAGGACATTCCACTGCTGCTCAGCCACTTTATCAACCAAGCTGAAAAACGCCACCAACGTCGATCGCCAGTGCTTCTCCCAAGTCATTTTAACCAGTTAATCAACCATGAATGGCCAGGCAATGTTCGTGAATTAATGAATGAAGCAGATCGAATCGTATTAGGCATTTCCGACATCATACAGCCAGACACCAGTTCACAACCTCAGAGCCTAGGCGCCCAGCTTAACCAGTGTGAGTACACCATCATCGATAGCACCTTACGACTGTTTGAGGGGCAGATAGGAAAAACGGCTGAACATCTGGATATTCCACGTAAAAACCTCTACTTAAGAATGAAGAAGTTTGACCTAAAGCGTGAAGATTACCTCAATGAACACGATAGAGATCACACTGATATCGCATTTGATGAGTCATAGGTAACATATTATTAACAATTCATTCACGAATATGACTCATCAATATAGAGCGATCATATTATATTTCTTATAATTCAAATAGATAAAATTGTTCAATTGTTGGCACAAGAGTTGTAATAGTCGTTTCGAATTAAGCAGTACTTCATTAATGTACCTACGCTTACGGAGCGAAACTATGAAAAATGGATGGAAACTACTGACTCTTAGCTGTGCAATTACTTCAGCTTTAGGCTTCAGTTCAATAGCAAATGCAATGGAAGACAAGCTGGTTATCGTTACGTCGTTTTCTAATGATGTTACGGATGTCTATAAAAGTGCATTTGAAAAAAAATACCCGAACGTAAAAGTAGAAATATTGAAGAAAAAAACCACGTCGGGCATCAAGTACGTACAAGAGACATCCTCTAAAAATGCGTCTGATATTTTCTGGGCATCGGCACCAGATGCCTTTGAGGTTTTAAAAGACAATAACTTGCTCGCCAAATATGACTCCTCTGTTGAGGGCATTCCAGAAAAAGTAGGTTCTTTCCCAATTAATGATCCCGCCGGATACTACAAAGGTTTTGCATTATCAGGTTACGGCATCATGTGGAACGAACGTTACATGAAAGCGAAAAAACTGCCTATCCCTAAAGAGTGGGTCGATCTTGCTGACCCTGTCTACTACAAGCATGTAGGGATGTCAGCACCTTCTCGTTCAGGAACCACTCACTTAACCGTTGAAGCAATCATTCAAGGTAAAGGCTGGCAAGATGGCTGGGCTGCACTTAAAGCAATGTCAGGCAACTTTAAAACGGTTACAGAACGAAGCTTTGGGGTACCTGATGGCGTAAACAGTGGTGCATTTGGCGTTGGTATCGTTATCGATTTCTTCGGCTTCTCATCCAAAGCCAGCGGTTTCCCTGTCGACTTCCACTACCCAAGCGTCACCTCTCTGGTTCCTGCGAATGTCGGTAAGATTAATAACGCCCCACACCCAGAAAATGCGAATGCCTTTATTGATTTCCTTCTCTCTGAAGAGGGACAGGAACTGCTACTCAATGAGAAAATTCAGCGTTTACCTGTTAACCCTGCCGTTTACTCTAAAGCGCCTGACAGTTTTCCAAACCCATTCACAGGCCAAGATATCGGTTCAGTCGATTTTGATTTAAACCTCTCAAAATCACGTTATAACGTCGTAAACAGTCTGTTTGATGTAATGATCACCTACCGCCTCGATGAGCTTCGTGAAGCCACTCAAGAAATTCAAGAGGCTGAAACCAAAGCCAAAGCGGCAAATAACCAAGCAGCACTGGCGCTAGTTGCTCAAGCAAAAGAGCTGATCAATCAACTGCCAATTACCGCTAAACAAGCCTCTGATCCTGAGTTCGCTGCGGTTTTCACCAAGAAGCGTAAGAAAGCGACCGATAAGGTTGGTGCTCGACAAGCTGAGATTGAACAGTCGTGGGATAAACAAGTGGTTATGAATTACGAGAAGGCTGAAGAACTTGCTGAGCAAGCTTTAGACCTACTGTAACCCAATAACCCTTAAACCCTCTAGCTGTGAGGGATAGTTCCCTCGCAGCCTTTTACCCATCTGTAATGGAGACAGCCATGAGTACGGTGTCGTTACCACAGAAAAGCAGCTCTAAATCAGCCCAACACAAGAGTTTGCTAAAAAAAATCAGAGAAGATTGGGGCCTCTATTTAGCCGCTCTGACTATTGCCGCTTTTATTTTGGTATTCCTATTTGTTCCTGTTTTGAAAGTTATCTATGTCGCTTTTCAAGACCAATCCGGTGCATTGTCACTGGTTAACTTTGTCGATTTCTTTAGCAGTAGCCTGTTTAGAGAGTCATTTTTTAACTCTTTCTATGTCGCCTTTATGTCGGTGATCTTAGCGTCAATATTCGCGCTACCACTGGCCTACTTTACCAGTCGATTTAAATTTCGTGGTACCGTGCTTATCCAAACATTGGGCATTGTGCCATTGATCATGCCCCCCTTCATTGGTGCGGTTGCCATGCAGCTATTGTTTGGTGAAAACGGTACCATGAATCTGTTATTGGATGAGTATCTAGGCTTTACCGTTCCAGTGATGGAAGGGTTAAACGGTGTGATTTTTGTTCAGAGTGTTCACTACTTCCCATTCATTCTCATTAATCTATCAGCAGCCCTACAGAACATTGATAGCTCAATGGAAGAGTCTGCACAATCTCTGGGTTCTTCAGGGTTGAAACTGTTCCGAAAAATTGTATTCCCACTAGCCCTACCAGGTTATGTGGCGGGTGCTTCACTGGTGTTTGTCAAAGTTTTTGATGATTTAGGCACACCTCTGTTGCTTAACGTAAATAATATGCTGGCTCCACAAGCGTATTTACGAATTACCTCAGTCGGTATCAGTGATCCTATGGGTTACGTTATCTCGGTTATCTTGGTGGCCTTTTCGGTATTCGCCCTGTGGATCGCCTTTCTTGCTCTTAAAGGAAAAGATTACTCAACCACTCAAAAAGGGGGCGGTGGTCTTTCTAAACGCGAGCTAAAACCCAAAGAACTTGTGATGTGTTATGGCGTCATCATCTTCTTACTCTTATTGGTATTATCGCCTCATATCGCACTATTACTGCTCTCTTTCGGCACCATCTGGAGTTATAGCCCACTCCCTGATGCTTATACCCTGGCGCACTATGCTACGGCTTTTGATCAAGCGTCTGGATTTATTGCAAACACCTTAATGTATGCGGGCATGGCTGGTTTAGCCGATGTCATTCTAGGTACTGCAATTGCCTACTTAGTTTGGCGGACCAAAATTCTTGGCCGTAAATGGTTAGACTTTGGTGCCATGGCTGCACTTGCCGTTCCTGGTGTGGTACTTGGTATTGGTTACTTGAGAAGTTTCTACGATGTCGAGATGCCATTTACTGGTGCTCCAATGGCTACGTGGTGGGGAATCATTGTCATTGCGCTCTCTGTTCGTCGTCTCCCTTATGCATTGCGCTCATGTGTGGCGTCATTGCAGCAAGTAAGTCCAGCCTTAGAAGAGGCATCTGAAAACTTAGGGGCAACACGTGCTACCACCGTGAGGCGTATCGTTGTACCACTCATGGCCGCTGGTATTCTTGCTGGATTTGTTACCGCTTTTGCTACCGCCGCAGTTGAACTATCTGCCACCATAATGTTGGTTTCAAATGAATCAGATGCACCGCTTGCTTATGGTTTATACGTGTTTATGCAAAGTGCTGCAGGACGTGGCCCCGGCGCAGCCCTAGGCATCATTGCCGTTGTTATTGTTGGCCTAGCCACGTACTTATCCCATTACATCGTTGAACGTACCCGTGAAGCGAACGGCATGAAAAGTCATTAAGAGTAGGAGAAATAAAAATGAAATTGAATAATGATAAACAGGTGGGTATCACCATTAATAACCTCTCCCTCTCTTTTGGTGAGACAGAAGTGCTTAAAGGGGTAAATTTAGACATTAAACCTGGTGAGTTCTTCGCTTTTCTTGGGCCATCAGGTTCAGGGAAGTCGACTCTGCTTCGAGCAATCGCGGGGTTTGGCCCAACGCCTGAAGGTCAGATACTCATTGGAGGCCAAGACATTGTCGATTTACCACCCTGGAAACGTAACGTCGGTATGGTATTTCAGAGTTATGCGCTTTGGCCACATATGACAGTACGCCAGAATGTCGCTTATGGTCTAGAAGAGCGTAAAGTCCCAAAACCAGAGATCAAAGAGCGGGTTGATAATGCACTGGAACTGGTTGGTTTAATGCACTTAGCTGATCGACGCCCCTCTCAGCTCTCTGGTGGTCAGCAGCAGCGTGTTGCCATTGCGCGTACTGTGGTGGTTGAACCTCAGGTGTTATTGTTGGATGAACCACTCTCTAACCTCGATGCTAACCTGCGTGAACAGATGCGTCGAGATCTGCTTGATCTACAGAGGAAATTGGGACTCACTACCATCTTTGTTACCCATGACCAAGAAGAAGCAAACACCATCTCTGATCGTATTGCAGTGCTTGATCAAGGCATCATTCAGCAGACAGGAAGACCTATCTCGCTTTATGATAACCCTGCCAACCGATTCGTAGCTGACTTCTTAGGCACGGCTAACTTACTTAATGGTAAAGTGAATGACGATCAAGGGTCGACCATCTTCTCGACCGAATCAGGCATTACCTTCCCGTACCAAACAGAGAAACGGGGGGATATGTCCCTGCTATTTCGCCCACAAAGTGTTGAAATTAGTCGTGACCCTACCTCAGCACTTACCTCTTCACTGGTGCTTGAAGGTAAGATTCTTCATCAAGAGTTCCTTGGCCACCTAGTCAGGTACGCGATTGATGTGGGTGGGCAGCAGTTGCTAGTGGATGATCCACATCGCAGAGGTACTCAGCACTTATCTAATGGTGACAGCGTGTTAATTGGCGTTGATACCAACGAACTGGTGGCGCTCTCGTAAACTGAGCAACCAAGTTCACAATGCTAGGATACATCGTGCTCAAAGCACGATGTATCTTTCTCATTTTTAAGCGATAGAGCGCAGAGTTTCACCCTATTAAATTGCTCACTTTCCCCTCAAGTGCTACGGTAAAGTCACTACTCTTATAAAAGTAAGATCTCATGGACGCGAATTACACTATTATCATTGCTGATGATCACCCTCTATTTCGCAACGCACTGTTTCAGTCGATCCATATGGCGATCAGCGGCGCAAACTTACTTGAGGCTGACTCACTCACCACCCTTATCGACCTGATGGCCAAAGAGTCAGACATCGATCTGTTGCTGCTTGATCTAAAAATGCCCGGAGCAAATGGCATGTCAGGCTTAATTCATCTGCGCTCTCAATATCCCGATCTCCCGATTGTTGTCATCTCAGCCAGTGAAGAAGCCAGTATTGTTACCCAAGTGAAACATCACGGCGCCTTTGGTTTTATTCCCAAGTCCAGCGACATGCGCTCACTTGTCTCTGCACTCAACCAAGTGTTATCAGGCGAACCGTTCTTCCCTGCAGGCTTGATCAATGAGCATGTAGAAGGCAATGACATCGCTCATAAAATTGCCAGCTTGACTCCTCAACAATACAAAGTGCTCGGCATGCTCACCGATGGCCTACTCAATAAACAGATCGCTTATGATTTGGATGTATCTGAAGCCACCATCAAAGCCCACATGACGGCAATATTTAGAAAACTCGGGGTGAAAAACCGCACGCAAGCGGTCATCCTTCTGCAACAACTTGACCCTATTGAGTAACGCGTTACCCCACAATTCCCAAAAATCCACATAAAAAGTTAGCGTAACCGCTAACTTTTTCACATCCTCCGTTTGCTACCGACTATTTGTATTAGACCTTTGGCTATGTTAACAATTAATTAACATATCGATTTTATTACCCATCTCACATATTCATTGCTATCCCGCTAGATTGGTTCGTTAATCACACGACTAAAGTTGCACTGTTATATAAAGACTTCACTGCTAATGTTGTTTCTGTAACATCTTATTAACGTGAAAGGAGGCAGTGATGTCATTTGAATCAAAAGACCATGCTCAAGCCTATTGGAAAGAGAACCTCAGCATAATGGGCACTTTGCTCGCTATCTGGTTTGTCGTTTCATATGGCGCTGGCATTCTATTTGTTGATGTACTTAATACCGTGCAAATTGGCGGCTTTAAGCTTGGGTTCTGGTTTGCGCAGCAAGGGTCGATATACACCTTTGTAGTTCTTATTTTTGTTTACGTGGCACGCATGAATGCCCTCGACAAAAAATTCAACGTACAAGAAGATTAAGAGGGAATTTCATGGATATCCAAACTTGGACGTTTATATTAGTCGGTATCACATTTGCCTTATACATCGGCATTGCAATCTGGGCTCGCGCAGGAACAACCAGTGAGTTCTATGTTGCAGGTGGTGGTGTTCATCCACTTGCTAACGGTATGGCTACCGCTGCTGACTGGATGTCGGCTGCATCATTTATTTCAATGGCAGGTATTATCTCTTTCATCGGTTACGACGGAAGTGTGTACTTAATGGGTTGGACGGGCGGTTACGTTCTTCTTGCTTTATGTTTAGCGCCGTACCTTCGTAAATTTGGTAAGTTCACTGTGCCAGATTTCATCGGTGATCGTTATTACTCTAGAACTGCACGTATGGTAGCTGTCTTTTGTGCCATCTTCGTTTCGTTTACTTACGTAGCAGGTCAAATGCGTGGAGTGGGTGTGGTATTTGCTCGCTTCCTAGAAGTTGATATCAATATGGGTATCATCATTGGTATGGGTATTGTTTTCTTCTACGCCGTTTTAGGTGGAATGAAAGGCATCACTTATACTCAGGTTGCTCAGTACTGTGTGCTTATCTTTGCTTTCATGGTTCCTGCAATCTTTACCTCAATCCAAATGACAGGCCATGTTCTGCCTCAACTTGGTTTTGGTTCGACAGTGACAGGCTCTGAAACCTACGTGTTAGAGCGCCTTGAAGGTCTAACGGCTGAACTCGGATTTACCTCCTACATTGATGGCTCAAAGAGTATGGTTGACGTATTCTTTATCTGTGCCGCTCTAATGGTTGGTACTGCCGGTCTTCCACATGTAATCATTCGTTTCTTCACCGTTCCAAAAGTATCTGATGCACGTATCTCAGCGGGTTATGCTTTAGTGTTTATTTCACTTCTGTATACCACAGCCCCTGCGATTGCGGCCTTTGCTCGAATCAACTTGATTGAAACAATCAACGGCCCTGACATGCAAGGTGTGACCATTGCTGAAGCACCTAGCTGGTATAAGAACTGGGAAAGCACCGGTCTTGTTAGCTATGAAGATAAAAATGGCGATGGCAAGATGTTCTACTCGGGTGATGAACGTAACGAAGTTAAAATTAACCGTGACATCATTGTATTAGCAAGTCCAGAGCTAGCGGGTCTGCCTAACTGGGTGGTTGCACTGCTTGCGGCAGGTGGCTTAGCGGCTGCACTATCAACTGCAGCGGGTCTACTCTTGGTTATCTCCACCTCCATCTCTCATGACTTGTTGAAGAAAGGCTTTAAACCGGACATGACGGATAAACAGGAGTTACTCGCAGCTCGAATCGGTGCGGCACTTGCGATTGTCGGTGCGGGTTATCTGGGGATTAATCCACCTGGATTTGTGGCTCAGGTTGTTGCCTTTGCCTTTGGTTTAGCAGCATCCTCATTCTTCCCTGCCATCATCTTGGGTATCTTCTACAAGAAGATGAACAAAGAAGGCGCGATTGCAGGTATGCTTTCAGGTATCGTATTCACTGCGGCTTACATCATCTACTTCAAGTTTGTAAACCCAGCAGCAAATACGCCTGATAACTGGATGTTTGGTATCAGTCCAGAAGGTATTGGTACCTTGGGTATGTGTCTGAACTTTGTTGTATCGATTGCAATAAGTAAAGTCACTGCAGAAGTACCACAAGACGTTCAAGACCTAGTTGAATCGATTCGATTCCCTAAAGGTTCTGGTGACGCGCAAAGCCATTAAACACACAATAAATACGTAATCAAAGGTCAGCCTATGCTGACCTTTTTTCGTTTATGCATCCACCAATTGATTTAATACTGCTCTTAACTTAAGCGGTTTAACTGGTTTTGAAATATATCCAAATCCATTCCCTTTAATACCGCTAAGCACTTCATCGGTTCTATCTGCACTGATCACCACCCCTTTAAAGTTATCACCAAGTCGTAAGCGACACTGTTGCAATACTTGCAATCCTGTCTGTCCATTAGCCAGGTGATAATCACTGAAAATCACATCAGGGTGCCAGTTATCCTCTAACGCCCTCATGCTTTGCAGCAGATCTTCGGCGGTTTTCACTTCACAGCCCCAACGTTTTAGGAGGGTCTCCATTCCCAGTAATATTTCCGGTTCATTATCCACACATAACACGTTAACACCTTGCATTGGTAATACTGGCTGCTGAGAGGTGGTTAACATGCTCGCCATCTCTTTAGGCAATACCCCTTTAGCCACTGAAATAGAGAATACGGTGCCCTCTCCGACCCAAGAGCGCAAACCAATGTGATGACCTAATGTTCTGGCAATACCACGGGCGATCGCTAAGCCAAGTCCTAATCCTTGATCAGCGTGGCTCTGCTCTGCACGTGTGAACTCTTCAAATATAAACTCTTGTTTATCAGGGGCGATGCCGACACCGTTATCCCACACCTCTATTCTAACCTGCTCTCCAACACGACGAGCGCCAAGCAGCACTTTACCTTTAGGGTTATAACGAAACGCATTGGTTAAAAAGTTTTGCAGTGCACGTCGTAACAGTTTTGCATCCGAGTGGATCACCAAATCCGTATGCACCACTTTAAAATCGATGCCTTGGCTTTGCGCTAACACACCAAATTCAGCCGAGAGTGTATCCAGCACCTCATTGAGAGAGAAATCATGCGCCGCAAACTCAATTTTTCCTGACTCTAATCGCGAGATATCCAGCAGATCACCAATCAAATCCTCTGCAGCTTCAAGCGCTAACTCTATGTGACCAGACATTTTGGTGGTCTCTTCATCTTTAGAGACTTCAGACAGTGACGACGCAAACAGTCGAGCCGCATTAAGCGGTTGCATCAAGTCATGACTCACCGCGGCGAGGAAACGCGTTTTAGATTGAGAGGCATGCTCTGCACTGTAGGTCGCACTCACTAGTCTTTGATTAAGCGATTCCAACTCTTGGGTTCGCTCTAGCACTCGCCCTTCTAAGTTTTCATTGGCCTCTTTAAGGGCTTTTTCCGCCTCTCTAAATACGGTGATATCGGTAAAACTCATGACAAAACCACCAGCAGGCATCGGATTGCCTTGTACCTCAATCACTCGGCCATCCGCACGTGTTCTGGATGATATATGGGCCGTTCCACGCTCTAAGTGATCTACCCTTCGTTTAACGTGCATCTCAGGATCACCTGGTCCACATAGGCCATTCACGGCGTTATGTCTGATCACATCCGCTATCGGACGACCCACCTGTATTAATCCAGCAGGAAAACTAAACAGTTCAAGATAACGTTGATTCCATGCCACTAGGCGCAGTTGTTTATCCACTACCGCAATACCATGGCTAATATGCTCAATCGCGCCTTGCAGTAACCCACGACTAAAGTCAAACAGCTCCGAGGCCTCATCAACAATCGTTGCAACCTCTTCTAGCTGCATGTTTCGCCCTTGCAACGCTGAGGTCAGCACCAACCGAGATGATGACGCCCCAAAGACTCCCGCTAATACCCTCTCGGTATGGCGGATCAACGCTGCGTTGGCTTGTTGCTGAGGATCCAGACGTAAATTATGTTGATGGGAGAACTGAATAAACGCTTGGCGAACTCGCTTTCTTCCCACAAATCGCGATGCCAACATCTCTAACTCAACCACGGTCACACGGCTTTGATAAAGACTCACATCTTCACTTTCAGGCAGTGGAGTGCCAATAAAAGAGGCGGCTTGCAGTCGTTCACTCAGAGTGGAGCGTGATAACATTGATACCGTGACATAACAGAGTGCATTTAGGGTCAAGCTAAGCATCATGCCCCAATCAGACATCTCTAAATGCATCGCTGCTAACCAATCTGGGGGGGTAACAATCCATAGTAGAAGGTTACTGTCAGCATCCCCAGCTAAGATGCCGGTTTGACTCATCAAAGTGATCAACCACATAATGAAGCCGACTAGCAGGCCACTGTATACCCCTTTTTTATTACCATGTCGCCAATAAAGTCCCCCAACGAGCGACGGAGAGAATTGAGCTATCGCGGCAAAAGAGAGCAGACCGATCACCGACAGGGAACTAATTTCATCTAGCCCTTGGTACACGCCCCATGCAGCAGCAAGGAGCAACAGAATCAAGCCTCGGCGAATATTAAGCAGTAGGCCTGAAAACTGTGAATAGTTGCCACTAGAGATTTTCACTCGGCGCAGTAACAGCGGTAATACCAGATCATTAGAGACCATAATCGCCAGTGCTATGGTGGCCACAATCACCATGCCACTTGCGGCTGACGTACCGCCTAAGAAAGCGATAAGCGCAATATTGTCTGCACCAACCGACAGAGGCGCACTAATCACATAGGCATCGGCCGGGGTTCCAGTAAATAGCGCCTGTCCAGCCCATGCAATAGGCAGAACAAACAGTCCCATTAAGATCAAATAACCAGGAAAGACCCAACGCGCAGTATGCAGATCTCTCGGCTTTTCATTTTCAACCACGATAGTATGAAACTGCCTTGGGAGACAGATGATTGCCGCAATAGTCAGTACAGTATGGATGACCAAGGTCGGAATGTTCGGTGACTTATAGGTTTGAACAGCCACTTCCAACAGATCAATTGAGTTATCATTCATTGCCCAGTAGAGAATAAAACAGCCCACCAGCAAAAAAGCGGCCAATTTAACCAGAGATTCAAAAGCCACCGCCATCATCACACCACGATGGTGCTCAGTATTGTCGATATTACGCGTACCAAACAGAATGGTAAATATTGCTAGCCCTGCGGTCACAAACCAAGAAATCTGTCCGTCACCGTAACCAAAGTCTGACGATAAATTAGGGGCGATAAGATCCAGTCCCATCGTGATACCACGTAGCTGAAGCGCAATGTAAGGTAGAATACCGACCACAGCGATAAAGGTGATCGCGACCGCTAACCCTTGAGATTTTCCATATCGAGCCGCGATAAAATCGGCAATAGAGGTGATATGCTCGCGTTTCGCAATTAAGATTAAACGAGCGAGAAAACGCCAACCGAAGACAAAAACAAGAATAGGAGCAAGATAGATAGGGAGAAAGGACCAAGGGTTATTACTGGCTTGACCGACCGTGCCATAAAAGGTCCAAGAGGTGCAGTAGACCGCAATAGAGAGACTGTAAATCCAGGGACGCCAACGAGCCATCCACTGTGTCTGCCTATCTCCATACCACGCGATTAAGAAAAGCAGCCCAAGATAAGCCAATGAAACCGGTACAACAATCCAACCTTGTGTCATAAATCAATCCCTTATACGCAGTCAATTGATTGTACCTATTTCTCACTCAACGCATAACAATTATTTAACCTTCTCCAGCTTAATAAAGAGTGCAGGAATCCCCATTAATGCCATTAACCAGAACACTTGCCCACCCCATGCTTCATACGCCCAACCACTCAATGCGGTCATTAAGGCGATAAATGCCCCTAATGGGAGTGCGTTATATAACGCTTGCATGGCCACCATCTTATTGTCCGGTGATTTTTGAATGTATTTGATCGCGGCAATGTGTGCGGTTGCAAAGGTAATACTGTGCAGCAACTGAACCACAACCAACCCAAGAAGCTCAGTGGTAGAGGCGGTTAATCCCCAACGAATCACAACGCCTAATGCTGCAATCTTAAAGAGAGTGGCGGTATTAATGCTGCCAAATAGTCGCTGACTAAACGCGAATATGGCCACTTCTGCGACCACACCCAAACTCCATAAATACCCAATGGTGCTCTCTTGATAACCCGCCTCTTTCCAGTAGATAGAGCTAAAACTGTAAAACGCAGCGTGGCTTCCCTGAATCAACCCAACCAATACCAAAAAACGAATCACTGAACTGTTTTTGAGCAGTTCAATTAACTTAGGTCTCTCATGATGCTCACTCTGTTGAGTCACCGGCATGATGGTTGGATTTCTCATTACAAATATCATCGACATAGCAATACCAGCTATCGCCGTATAGACAATCATACTGGTGCCATATCCCGCGACCAAATACCCAACAATCGTTGAGCCAGCGATAAAACTTATCGACCCCCATAACCGAGTTTTTCCATAATCGAGCAGTTTCAATTTGGCGTAATAGTTAGCGAGAGCATCAGAGAGCGGAACCGCTGGCCCACACGAGAGATTAAATAGAACCGTCGCCCCCGCCATTAGCCAGAAGTTACCACCCGTAAATAGATAGAGACCACAAGCAATTAATGATGAAAGTGTCAGCCAACGAAGTGCCGGCAATAACTGTTCAGCCTTGTGCACTCTTGGCGTAAACAGCAAGTTTGAAATGCAGCGAGTGGCGAACCCTAACCCAAGAAGAATACCGATATCGGATGCACTGACGCCTTGATCTTCAAACCATAGGGCCCAAAACGGAAGATAGACACCATAGGCAAAGAAAAAGCCAATAAAGTATTGAGAGATCCAACCAAAAGGGGAGCAGCGAAACATCAGAATCTCCAATATACGGAAAAATAGGAGTGGAATTGGGCACATTATGCCCGCATGAGTGACAGATAAAAAGGGAAACAAAGATGAAACTTTTCATCCTCTTATTTCGTCAAACCCCTTAATGAAAAATCATAACCCTAGACTAAAGTCGTCTTCATCTCTTGCAGTATTTACCTCACACTGTGCAGAGTTAACTCGCTTGTTGATGAGGCCCACTCATGCCAGATAAATTTGATCTATCCGTTGCCCCTTTTAATCGATTAACGCCTCAGCAACAAGACAAACTCAAAGCCTCACTGGATGTGGGTTACTATAGACAACATGAGTTTATTCTCACCCCCAACACGCCCTGTAAGTACCTCTACATCATTATAAAAGGGGGGGTTGAAGAAGCAGCTGAAGACAAGAGTGAAATTTATGCTCATTACGCCAACGATGATATTTTTGATATTCGCTCTCAGTTTGAAAAGAAGAGTAAACACAGCTATCAGGCGCTAGAAGATACTTTATGTTACCTGTTACCAACTGACATTTTTCAATCCTTCTATCAGCAAAACAAACCGTTTTCAGATTACTTTGATAACAACTTAGCGCGACGTCAGCAGCTGATTAAGCAGGCCCATCAACAGCAAAACTTAGCCGAGTTTATGTTGACCAAAGTCAGTAATGACAATGTGTTACCGGCTGTTATTGTTCAAGGGGATACCTCTTTAGCCAACGTCACCGCCAAGATGAAAGAGCAGGCTGTCGATGCGGTTCTGGTCAAACTCAATCAGTATGACTCTCGACTAAAACACACTCCGTCCGAACAGCTCTTTGGTATTGTGACCCGAACCGACCTCCTTCATGCTGTGATGTTAGACTCCCAACACCAAAGCAGCCCCGTTGGCCCCATTACTCGCTACCCGGTGCATCATGTGTATAAAGGGGACTTTCTGTTTAACGCGATGATCCTCATGACTCGACATAAAATTAAAAGAGTTCTGGTTTGCGGAGAGAACAGTGACGTCGGCATGATAGACATGACTCAAATTTTGAGCCTATTCTCAACCCACTCTCACGTACTCACTCTACGAATTGCCAGAGCCAGCAGTGTGGAAGAGCTCGCCATGGCAGCAAACAGTCAAACTCATCTGGTTGAAACCCTCATCAACAACGGCATCAAAACTCGGTTTATGATGCAGTTAATTGCCTCAGTGAACGAACAGATTATAGAGAAAGCCTTTCAGTTAGTGGTGCCTGACTCTCTACAACAACTTTGCTGTCTCTTTGTGCTGGGTTCAGAAGGACGCGGTGAGCAAATATTAAAAACGGACCAAGACAACGCGTTGATCATTAATGATGAGCTGCAGCCCGAGATGTTCACCGAGGCAATGAATGCATTCACCAATACTCTGCAACAGCTCGGCTATCCACTCTGTCCAGGTAAAGTAATGGTCAACAACCCGCGATGGGTACACACTCAATCTCAGTGGCAGCAAGAGATCTCAAACTTATGCGCCTTTAATACTCCAGAGAATATGCTCAAACTGGCCATATTGACCGATGCTCATGCCGTAGCGGGGAATAAGGAACTTCTGGCTCCTTTGAAGCAACATATTCACGAACAGCTCAGTGATCAAGAGCTGCTTCTTAGCCACTTTACTCGCCCCGCTCTGCAATTTAATGTGCCACTGACTCTGTTTGGATCCCTCAAGAAAAATAAAGAGGGTCTAAACATTAAACAGGGAGGCATCTTCCCCATTGTTCACGGAATACGAGCACTCTCTTTAGAATATAATATCCCTGAGACCAATACCTTCGCCCGCTTAGATCAGTTAACCCAACAGAAAGTGCTCGAGCACTCCACCGCTGAAAATTTATCGGAAGCCCTAAAGCTCTTCATCAAATTGCGCCTCGCACAACAGATATCGGTACAGTCAGAGCATTCAGAAACGCCTAGCGATGATCTAATCAATGTTGAACGACTTGAACGCACAGAGCGAGATCTGCTTCGTCATAGCCTGCATGTGGTAAAAAAATTCAAAGAGTGGCTCGGTTACCACTACCAAATTAGAGACTAACGTATGAATTTCATCAGACGGCATTGGTGGCGGTGGAAGTGTCAACAAACCAACCTCGCTTATGCGCACCTTTTTGATAAACCCACTAGCGATGAACTGGTGTCACTCGATTGTGAAACCACCAGCTTAGATCCTAAACGCGCCGAGTTAGTGACGATTGCTGCGACAAAGATCCAGCATAATCGCATTATTACTAGCCAATCTTTTCATATCTCACTGCGAGCACCACAAAGTTTAGACTCTCAATCGGTCACTATACACAGAATAAGGCACCAAGATCTTATCTCTGGCTGCTCTGAAAAAGAGGCCATTGAGCAGTTGCTTGAGTTTATTGGTAACCGGCCACTGGTGGGTTACCACATCCGCTATGACAAAGAGATTCTAGATAGATGCTGCCAAAAACACTTAGGATTCCCTCTGCCTAATGCACTGATTGAAGTCAGCCAAATCTATCATCAAAAGCTAGAGCGATTGCTTCCTAATGGCTACTTTGATTTGAGCATAGAGGCCATCAGTCGTCATCTCGATCTCCCTCTTCCTCAACGTCACGATGCGCTAGAAGATGCCATTGCTGCCGCTCTTATCTACGTACGCTTAACTCACGGCAGTTTCCCTAACGTTAACCACATCAATAAAAAATAGTAATCTGATTAATGATAAAGATCGCAAAATCCATAGTAACTCGGCTCCTTTAGGCGAAAAAACGCACATCTCATCCTAAAGTCTAATTGTCGAATATCCCCCACTAACAGAGAGTGGTGTTATTAAACTAGAGCCAATCCATATTGGCCAACGACCAATTCACAAGGAGCAACAGAATGAGTGAAGTTCACGTTTACCCGGTAAAGCAGCAGATAGCTCAAAATGCCCATGCCGATGATGCTAAGTATCGAGAAATGTACCAACAGTCGGTCATTAATCCTGAAGGTTTTTGGCGCGAACATGGACAGATTGTTGATTGGATCAAACCGTTTACCAAAGTAAAAAACACCTCATTCGATACCGGACATGTCGATATTAAATGGTTTGAAGATGGCACTCTGAATGTGTCTGCGAACTGTATTGACCGTCATTTAGCCACTCGCGGTGATGAAGTGGCCATCATTTGGGAAGGTGATGACCCGAACGATGATGCCACACTGACCTTTAATCAACTGCACGAGCAGGTGTGTAAATTCTCAAATGCACTGAAAAGCCAAGGTGTACGTAAAGGTGATGTCGTTTGTATCTACATGCCAATGGTCGCTGAAGCGGCAGTGGCGATGCTAGCCTGTACTCGAATTGGCGCGGTACATACTGTGGTCTTTGGCGGCTTCTCTCCAGAAGCCCTTTCTGGTCGTATTATTGATTCTGATGCAAAAGTCGTGATTACTGCTGACGAAGGGGTTCGTGGTGGTCGATCTGTTCCTCTTAAAAAGAACGTGGACGAAGCACTGGCTAATCCTAACGTCAAAACCATTGAAAAAGTGCTGGTCTACAAACGCACTGGCGGCGATGTAGAGTGGTTTAGCGAACGTGATGTTTGGTGGCATGAAGCTACTGCTGTCGCTTCAGCTAACTGTGAACCTGAAGAGATGAACGCGGAAGATCCTCTTTTCATTCTTTATACTTCTGGTTCAACAGGCAAACCGAAAGGCGTGCTGCACACGACCGGTGGTTACTTGGTTTACGCCACCATGACGTTTAAATACGTGTTCGATTACCAGCAAGATGAAGTTTTCTGGTGTACCGCCGATGTAGGCTGGATCACTGGCCATACATACTTGATTTATGGTCCTCTCTCTAATGGCGCCAAAACCATTATGTTTGAAGGCGTTCCAAACTACCCAGCCACCAGTCGCATGAGTGAAGTTGTCGATAAGCACAATGTCAATATTCTATATACTGCGCCAACAGCGATTCGTGCATTGATGGCTAAAGGAACCGAAGCTGTTGATGGCACTTCACGCAGCAGTTTAAGAATCATGGGATCAGTGGGTGAGCCTATTAACCCAGAGGCGTGGGAGTGGTACCACAAAACCATTGGTGATGAGCGCTGCCCTATTGTTGATACTTGGTGGCAGACCGAAACGGGTGGGATATTGATCTCCCCACTTCCTGGCGCTACCGATTTAAAACCAGGTTCTGCGACACGTCCATTTTTTGGTGTGCAACCTGCTCTGGTTGATAACATGGGCAATATTATTGAAGGGGCTGCTGATGGTAACCTCGTCATTACCGACTCATGGCCAGGCCAGATGCGTACTATTTATGGTGATCATGAACGCTTTGAACAGACCTACTTCTCAACGTTCCAAGGCATGTATTTTACCAGTGATGGTGCGCGTCGTGACGACGACGGTTACTACTGGATCACAGGTCGTGTCGATGATGTGCTTAATGTGTCTGGTCACCGTTTAGGGACCGCAGAAGTTGAGTCGGCATTAGTTGCTTTTAGTAAAATTGCTGAAGCTGCCATTGTTGGCGTTCCTCATGATATTAAAGGACAAGCCATTTATGCCTATATCACCTTAAACTCAGGTGAAATTCCGAGTGCTGAATTGCATAAAGAGGTAAAAGAGTGGGTACGTAAAGAGATCGGTCCAATAGCAACCCCAGACTTCTTACATTGGACAGACTCACTACCGAAAACACGTTCAGGTAAAATTATGCGCCGTATTTTGCGTAAAATTGCCACTGGTGACACCACCAATCTAGGTGATACTTCCACCCTAGCGGATCCGAGTGTGGTTGATAAACTGATTGCTGAGCAACGAACAGTGAAATAGTTGCCCAAACGTCTAAATAAGCGCTGCTCACTGTTGAGCGGCGTTTTTTCATTTTATTTTCTGACAAATGCCCCTTTTCCGCGATTTTATCTGAACTTTCACCCTCTTCCACTTTCAGAATCCATGAGCAGAGTAATTGTTTCTCCACGTTTATCTATTTTGATCTACTATTAGTGCTTAAAAAGCAAACAAACCGAATAAATATGAGCCGAACACTGTTCTCTTGTTCAGTAAAAACTCGATTTCTTTAAATTTCGCCTCAACAAGTTCGCTGATTAGACCAGTACTTTGTCGCTATTTGCATTCAAATTCTGCTAAAAGTTGATTTTTGGCAATATTATCTGATACATTAGCATCCAGAATTGATAACGAACTCAAATTTGGGTTTAAAACTAGACARTAGGTAGATAGCGTCAAGATGTCGACTAAGTTAACAATTTTACTACTCAATGGACCAAACCTTAATCTTTTAGGGTTAAGAGAACCTGGTCATTACGGCAGTCAAACGTTGGAGCAATTAGTCTCTAACCTGACCAAGCAAGCCGGAGATCTGGACGTCACTCTTGAGCACCTCCAGTCTAATCGTGAGTATGAACTGATTGAAGCGATTCATTCCGCTCACGGTAACGTTGATTACATTATTATCAATCCTGCAGCTTTTACCCACACCAGCGTCGCGCTTCGCGATGCACTGCTTGGTGTCAATATTCCGTTTATTGAAGTGCACCTATCGAATGTGCACGCAAGAGAACCTTTCCGCCATCACTCTTACCTTTCTGATAAAGCACAAGGTGTGATCTGTGGATTAGGTCCAGACGGATACGAATTCGCCCTGAATGCTGCGGTACGCCGTTTGCGTTCAGATAGCTAACTGAACAAACTAATTATAGAGAATGAATCATGGATATTCGTAAAATCAAAAAACTGATCGAGCTAGTTGAAGAGTCTGGCATTACTGAACTTGAAATCTCTGAAGGTGAAGAGTCAGTACGAATCAGTCGTGCGTCTGCAATCGCAGCACCAATCGCTCAAGTTGCTCAAGTTGCCCCTATCGCTGCACCTGCTGCCGTTGCAGCGCCTGTTGCTGAAGAAGCGGCTCCAGCAGCCACTGGTCACCAAGTGCTTTCTCCAATGGTTGGTACTTTCTACGGCGCACCAAGCCCAGAAGCAAAACCATTTGTAAAAGTTGGCCAATCTGTCAATGTTGGCGATACACTATGTATCGTAGAAGCGATGAAAATGATGAACCAAATTGAAGCAGATAAAGCGGGTGTTGTTACTGCTATTCTTGCTGAAGATGGCCAACCAATCGAATTTGATCAAGCTCTTGTAATTATCGAGTAATAGAGGCTTCTATGTTAGATAAATTAGTCATCGCAAACCGAGGTGAAATTGCACTTCGTATTCTGCGTGCATGTAAAGAGCTTGGTATTAAAACTGTCGCTGTTCACTCAACCGCTGACCGTGATTTAAAACACGTCAAGCTGGCTGATGAGACTATTTGTATCGGTCCTGCTAAAGGTATCGACAGCTACTTAAACATCCCGCGTATCATCAGTGCTGCTGAGATTACCGGTGCTGTTGCTATTCACCCAGGTTACGGTTTCCTTTCTGAAAATGCTGACTTTGCAGAGCAGGTTGAGCGTTCAGGTTTCATCTTTGTTGGCCCGAAAGCGGAAACTATTCGCATTATGGGAGACAAAGTGTCTGCTATTCAGTCAATGAAAAAAGCAGGCGTTCCATGTGTACCTGGCTCTGATGGTCCACTGGATAACGATGAAGAGAAAAATAAATCTTTTGCTAAGCGCATCGGTTACCCCGTTATCATCAAAGCCTCTGGTGGCGGCGGTGGTCGTGGTATGCGTGTGGTTCGCTCAGAAGGTGACTTGGTTGAAGCTATTGCCATGACACGTGCTGAAGCGAAAGCATGTTTCAATAACGAAATGGTTTACATGGAGAAATTCCTTGAGAACCCTCGCCACATTGAAGTGCAAATTTTAGCTGACGGTCAAGGCAACGCTATCCACCTTGGTGAACGTGACTGCTCTATGCAGCGTCGTCACCAAAAAGTAGTGGAAGAGGCTCCAGCACCAGGTATTACTGCTGAAATGCGTAAATACATCGGTGAGCGTTGTTGTCGTGCGTGTGTTGAAATTAACTACCGCGGTGCAGGTACTTTTGAGTTCCTATACGAAAACGGTGAGTTCTACTTCATTGAGATGAATACACGTATTCAGGTTGAGCATACGATTACTGAAATGGTAACGGGCATCGATCTAATTAAAGAGCAGCTTCGCATCGCAGCGGGTCAGCCTCTTTCATTTACTCAAGATGAGATCAAATTGAGCGGTCACGCCATTGAGTGCCGTATTAATGCTGAAGATCCTGTTAAATTCTTACCTTCTCCGGGTAAAATTGAACGCTTCCATGCACCAGGTGGTTTAGGTGTTCGTTGGGAATCTCACATTTATACGGGTTACACAGTACCACCTCATTATGACTCAATGATTGGTAAACTGATCACGTACGGTGAAAACCGTGATGTGGCCATTGCCCGCATGAAAAATGCTCTTGCAGAAATGATTGTTGATGGTATTCACGTGAATGTTCCTCTTCAACAAGCGATCATGAACGATGAAAACTTCCAACATGGTGGTGCAAATATCCACTACCTTGAGAAGAAGCTTGGTATTCAGTAAGCACTAACTCAAACGTTCAATAAAAGGGTCGCTGTTGAAGTGGCCCTTTTTTATTCGTTTGCATTTCTGCTAAACTTCTCCCACTTGCAACATCCCTTTGACCAATAGAGATAACCTCCCATGCCTTGGATCCAAGTAAAACTCAATGCAACTTCCGACAATGCTGAAGCGATCAGCGACATGCTCATGGAAGAGTCCGGCGCCCTGTCTGTCACCTTCTTAGACGCAAAAGATGCACCAATCTTTGAGCCTTTACCGGGAGAGACACGCTTATGGGGCGAAACCGATATTGTGGCGCTCTATGATGCTGAGATGGACATGGACCTCGCGATTACCATCATTAAAGGGAGTGGACTGCTACAGGACGATTTTGCCTATAAAATCGAGCAGCTTGAAGATAAGGATTGGGAACGTGAGTGGATGGATAACTTTCACCCAATGCAGTTCGGTGAAAGGTTGTGGATCTGCCCAAGTTGGAAAGCGATCCCTGATCCAGATGCCGTTAACGTCATGCTCGATCCTGGCCTTGCATTTGGTACCGGAACTCATGCGACCACTGCGCTCTGTTTAGAGTGGCTGGCGACGTTAGACCTTAAAGGAAAAACCGTGATCGATTTTGGTTGTGGTTCTGGCATTCTAGCCATTGCCGCCCTTAAGCTTGGTGCGGCCAAAGTCGTTGGTATTGATATTGATCCTCAAGCGCTATTGGCATCGAAAGATAATGCGGAACGAAATGGTGTCGCTGATCAGATTGAGCTCTACCTACCACAAGACCAACCCAACGGATTAGTCGCTGATGTGGTGGTGGCCAATATCCTAGCGGCGCCACTTCGTGAACTGTCTGACATCATCAAAGGTCATGTCAAACCTTCTGGCTTATTAGCAATGTCAGGAATACTGGATACTCAAGCTGAAAGTGTCGCCAGCTTCTACAGCGATCAGTTCCAGCTCGATCCAATCGCAGAGCAGCAAGAGTGGTGCCGAATTTCAGGCCAAAAGTGCTAGCAGTTCAAAAAAACAAATAATATTTTCGCGTAAAAAACGGCCAATCGATTGAAAATTAGGCAATTTTCAAAAACAAATTGTAAATGCTCAATTTTTGGTCTTTTCAGTTGCTTAAAAAATGCGTAAAATGCGCGCCCTTACTGAAACAATCGTGTAGATGTTTTGCAAATCGGAAATTATCAATTAAAGAACAATTTGATCGTCGCTCCAATGGCTGGAGTAACTGATCGACCTTTTCGCGAACTTTGCCTTCGTTACGGCGCAGGCATGGCGGTAAGCGAGATGATGTCTTCAAATCCGAAACTTTGGAAAACATCAAAGTCGCAACATCGAATGGTACATAAAGGTGAATCTGGTATTCGCTCGGTACAAATCGCTGGTGCAGATCCTAAGCTAATGGCTGAGGCGGCACAATTTAGTGTTGAAGGCGGTGCGCAAATCATCGACATCAACATGGGTTGTCCGGCAAAAAAAGTAAACAAAAAGCTAGCGGGTTCAGCGCTACTGCAGCGACCAGATTTGGTTGAAGAGATTCTAAAAGCAGTGGTAGACGCAGTGGATGTCCCTGTGACACTCAAAACTCGCACAGGTTGGGATACAGACAACAAGAATTGCGTTCAGATAGCAAAAATGGCTGAACAATGTGGCATACAAGCTCTAGCGCTCCATGGACGCACTAGAACCTGTATGTACAAAGGGGAAGCTGAATACGACAGCATCAGAGCAGTAAAACAAGCCATCTCCATTCCGGTGATCGCTAACGGTGATATCGACTCACCGGAAAAGGCGCGTAAGGTACTTGATTATACAGGTGCTGACGCTTTGATGATTGGCCGTCCGGCACAAGGAAGGCCGTGGATTTTTAACGAGATCCAACATTATTTAGAAACGGGTGAAAAGATGCCAGCTCTTCCTCGCGAAGAGGTAAAAGCAATTTTACTTGGTCATGTTCATGAACTTCATCTTTTTTATGGTGAATTTCTCGGTCCCCGCATTGCGCGTAAACACGTAGGCTGGTACTTAAAAGAGCACGAACAAGCGGGTAACTTCCGCCGCAGCTTCAATGCCATTGAGAACGCTCTAGAGCAACTCGATGCATTACAAAGCTATTTCGACAACGTTGCATAATTGAATAAAGAGCTAGATAGAATATGTTCGAACAAAATTTGACTTCAGAAGCACTAACAGTAACAACGGTTACATCACAAGACCAAATTACTCAGAAGCCACTACGTGACTCTGTTAAAACATCAGTAAAAAGCTACCTTGCCCAGTTAAACGGCCAAGATGTTAACGATTTATATGAGCTGGTATTAGCAGAAGTAGAACAACCACTACTAGACATGATCATGCAGTACACTCGCGGCAATCAAACTCGTGCCTCGACTATGATGGGTATTAACCGTGGTACTCTTCGCAAGAAACTTAAAAAATATGGCATGAACTAAGCCATTTTTTAACCAATGAATTCTAAAGCCGTGACTGAATGTTCAGTCACGGCTTTTTTAATGGCTTACGATCTTTTAGTCCCAATCTAAC
Organism: Aliivibrio kagoshimensis; assembly: GCF_050337105.1. Taxonomy (NCBI): domain Bacteria; kingdom Pseudomonadati; phylum Pseudomonadota; class Gammaproteobacteria; order Vibrionales; family Vibrionaceae; genus Aliivibrio; species Aliivibrio kagoshimensis. The sequence goes on along the minus strand of NZ_JAKJSQ010000007.1, from coordinate 29,446 downwards.
TTGAATATCTTCTCTTAGCATATCGCCATCGAGTATTACTAATAACTGCTCAACTTGGGGGCTGACCTACTTTTTCGCCTGCAGCGCTTCTAATATTGAACAGTGCGTCGCCCTATCATCGGTATGACCACAGCAGGCGTCATTAATCTTTTTGAGCGCATTTCTGATGTCGGTCAGCTCTCTGATCTTTTCATCAATCAACTGCAGCTTGGTTTGAGTAATGGTTTTCACTTCGGCGCAACTATGCTGACTCGCTTCTAACCGGATTTCAAGCAGCTCACGAATCTCATCCAAGCTTAACCCTAAGTTCTTAGAGCGAATAATGAAGTTGATCTGCTGCAGGTTATTTTCACTGTATAGACGATACCCGCTTTCACTTCGGCTAGCCGGTACCAATAAGCCATTTTTTTCATAAAAACGCAGGGTATCGGCGCTGACCGCGCATCGTTTTGCTAACTCACCAATTAAATACATAAAGACTCCTTTAAACTCATCTAATTAAATCCTATTCCCGCCGAAATGTCGTAATAATTTTGAAATTGCAATCGATTGCGCGAGCTTTTTGAGCATTATTTGGTTAGAATGTTGCGCGTTAACACCTAGGACTTAACATTCATACAGCAATCTAGATACTATGAGTGGTTATCTTAGGATCTTTACCAAAGCCGTGCAGTTGATTTCTGTTTTGGTAAATATCCTATTGTCTACGGCAGTCGATGATTGACCGGTAGATATACCTCGTGAATGAAAGGAAAATGGTAGCAATGAATAACCCTCGTCCAATCCGTCGCGCGCTGATTAGCGTCTCTGATAAAACTGGTATTGTCGAATTCGCCCAAGCGCTAACGCAACGTGGCATCGATATCTTATCTACTGGTGGTACAGCTCGCTTGTTAGCTGAAAAAGGCATTCAAGTTACTGAAGTATCAGACTACACTGGCTTCCCTGAAATGATGGATGGCCGCGTAAAAACCCTTCACCCAAAAGTTCATGGTGGTGTCTTAGGACGTCGCGGACAAGATGATGCCATTATGCAAGAGCACGGTATCAAACCGATTGATATGGTGGTAGTTAACCTTTACCCGTTTGCAGAAACCGTAGCTAAAGAGGGCTGCTTGCTCGCTGATGCGGTTGAGAATATTGATATCGGCGGCCCTACCATGGTTCGCTCAGCAGCTAAAAACCATAAAGATGTTGCGATTGTGGTTAACGCGCACGATTACAGTCGTGTCATTACTGAAATCGATGCTAACGAACTCTCTCTAACCTTAGAGACACGCTTTGATCTTGCTATCTCAGCGTTTGAGCACACTGCGGCATACGACGGCATGATTGCCAACTACTTCGGCACCATGGTTCCTTCTTACGGTGACAACAAAGAGGGTGACGAAGCGTCTAAATTCCCTCGCACCTTCAATCAGCAGTTTGAGAAAAAGCAGGATATGCGTTACGGCGAAAACAGCCATCAAGACGCGGCATTCTATGTTGAGAAGAACCCAGCAGAAGCCTCAGTTGCTACCGCGACTCAACGTCAAGGTAAAGCGCTCTCTTACAACAACATCGCCGACACAGATTCAGCGCTTGAGTGTGTGAAAGAGTTTGAAGCACCCGCTTGCGTTATCGTAAAACACGCTAACCCATGTGGTGTGGCTTTAGGTGATGACATTCTTGAAGCGTATAACCGCGCATACCAAACTGACCCAACCTCTGCGTTTGGTGGCATCATCGCGTTTAACCGTGAATTAGATGCAGCAACAGCAACGGCAATTACTGAGCGTCAGTTTGTTGAAGTGATCATTGCTCCATCGGTTTCAAAAGAAGCGGCTGAAATTGTGGCTGCGAAAAAGAACCTTCGTCTACTTGAGTGTGGCCAGTGGTCATCAAAAACCACTGAGTTTGATATTAAGCGTGTCAATGGTGGTTTGTTAGTTCAAGACCGCGACCAAGGCATGGTGACGGAGTCTGACCTTAAAGTAGTGTCAAAACGCCAACCAAGCAGTGAAGAGATGAAAGATGCTCTATTCTGCTGGAAAGTCGCCAAATACGTGAAATCAAATGCCATTGTTTACGCCAAAGGTGACATGACGATTGGTGTCGGCGCTGGCCAAATGAGCCGTGTCTACTCTGCTAAAATTGCGGGCATTAAAGCTGCAGATGAGAACCTAGAAGTTCCAGGTAGTGTTATGGCATCAGATGCATTCTTCCCATTCCGTGATGGCATTGATGCGGCAGCTGAAGCAGGCATCAAGTGTGTTATTCAGCCTGGCGGTTCAATGCGTGATGACGAAGTGATTGCTGCCGCTGATGAACATGGCATGGCAATGATCTTCACAGGCATGCGTCACTTCCGTCACTAAGATAAGGATATTAAAATGAATGTATTAATCATTGGTGGTGGTGGCCGTGAACACGCTCTCGGATGGAAAGCGGCACAGAACCCTGACGTAGAGACTGTTTATGTTGCACCAGGCAATGCTGGCTCTGCACTTGAAGCAAAATTAGAAAACGTCGCTATCGATGTTGAAGATGTAGCTGCTTTGGTTGCTTTTGCAAAAGAAAAAAGTATTGAGCTAACCATAGTTGGTCCTGAAGCTCCACTGGTTATCGGTGTGGTGGATGCGTTTCGTAAAGCGGGATTGCCGATCTTTGGTCCAACCAAAGAGGCTGCTCAACTAGAGGGCTCAAAAGCCTTTACAAAAGACTTTTTAGCTCGTCATGAGATCCCGACGGCGGATTACGCCAACTTCACAGAGATTGAGCCTGCTCTGGCTTATGTTCGTGAAAAAGGCGCACCAATTGTCATCAAAGCGGATGGGCTTGCTGCTGGTAAAGGCGTGATTGTAGCGATGACACTACAAGAAGCGGAAGACGCGGTTAAAGATATGCTGGCTGGCAATGCCTTTGGTGATGCAGGCAGTCGTGTCGTCGTTGAAGAGTTTCTTGATGGTGAAGAGGCGAGCTTCATCGTGATGGTTGACGGCAGTAGCGTACTTCCAATGGCAACCAGCCAAGATCATAAACGTGTCGGCGATAGAGATACTGGACCTAACACTGGCGGTATGGGCGCTTACTCCCCTGCCCCTGTGGTAACACCTGAAATCCACCAGCGTGTGTTGGAAGAGGTTATCTACCCAACGGTTCGCGGTATGGATGCCGAGGGCTACCCTTACACTGGCTTCTTATATGCTGGTCTAATGGTAATGGCCGACGGTACACCAAAGGTGATCGAGTATAACTGTCGCTTTGGTGATCCAGAGACCCAACCTATCATGATGCGCATGCAGTCAGACTTAGTCGAACTCTGCCTTGCTGCTGTTGACGAAAAGCTTGATGAAGCGGAATCTCATTGGGATCCTCGTGCTGCGGTCGGTATCGTACTTGCTGCTGGCGGTTACCCTGGTGATTACGAAAAAGGTGACGTGATTTCAGGCCTATCAACGGAAGACGTTGAAGGTGAAAAAGTGTTCCATGCGGGTACGGCTGAGAAAGCGGGCGATGTAGTGACCAATGGTGGACGAGTACTTTGTGCAACGGCCTTAGGAAATAGCGTCTCAGAAGCTCAACAGCGCGCTTATAAGCTAGCATCGAACATTGAGTGGAATGGTATGTTTCATCGCAATGACATTGGATACAGAGCCATTGAGCGTGAAGCTAAGTAGGTAACTTACCTTCTAGTTATAAATAATCATAAAAGGCGCGGTTTCCGTGCCTTTTTTATTGCTCGATCATAATAGGTTGTTCTATGCATCCATGACTTTCATCCGCTAATAACAGCAGGTTCGAGATACTCAATACGTTATCTTTGCTGTGCCCAAGAAAAGCAATAAAGCTCTCGACTGAAGAGAGGCGCGAGATAACAAAACTGGGTAACACTTTATTGAACTCAAGCTCTTCATACTCTTTCCCATCACAACTTAAAAACCGATCACCATCCCAAACACCTTGAAAGAGAACGATCTCCTTCTCCTCTTGGATTTTCACGGTTCGAATAATATGTTGAGACTCTTTTAAGTATTGCAGAAGCACATCGGAAGTAAGTGGTAACACCTTTCCATTCTGGCGATATTGCTGATAGACAGGCGCACCTTCACTGTTATAACGGATATGTACGGAGAAAGGCTCTAATACCCCTTTGCGATTATTTGCCTGCCCCTCTCGAGCGATCTCTCTGAGCACGCTATCACTCCAACGATAATTGGTTTTATACCAACTGTGGTCTTCTAACGTAACGTAATCAGCAGCCGTGAGTGGTTGATTCAGTTTTTCGCTGTACCAATATAAGCTCGTCACGTCACTTTCAACTTGACCGCCAGTATAATGGATAGAGCGTATGACATTGTTTGGTTGGGGATTTGAAGAGCAACCGATGAGAACGGATGAGCAAAGAAGTAATGTGAGAAGTCGTTTCATGAAAAAAATCCGCCAAATAAAAGTACTTGGCGGATTATAGATTAATTTACTGCATCTTTCAGTGCTTTACCCGAGGTAAATGCTGGAACGTTTGCTGCAGAAATTTGAATCTCAGCGCCAGTCTTAGGGTTACGACCTAGACGAGCAGCACGGTGATTTACTTTAAACGTACCGAAACCGATAAGCTGAACCTGATCACCCTCTTTAAGAGCATCAGTAACACTTCCAATAGTCGCTTCTAGTGCTGCTTTAGCTTGTGCTTTAGATAGGTCTGCTTTTTCTGCGATAACATCAATTAGCTGAGTTTTGTTCATTAGGTTTCCCTTATTAGTTTTTTTTAAGTCGACTCACTCTAATCCATAATAAGCCCATCTGGCAAAGGTTTGTGTCTGTTCTTAGGCTCAAACGAGGGTTCTTTAACCACAATCTGGGCTGTAGTTCACAAAACCGCCTCGTTTTCTTTGGTATTCGCGTATAGAAAATAGCCCAAACCTACTGATGTCACTGACTTCGCAAAGAAATAATCATATAAATCCCGTCAACTAATCATCTCTATTTAACATGCATAATTGACATTAACGGGAGTAATTTAACTCGACACCAATATTGCTGACTAGGTCGTCTCTAATCTCTGTTCGTAACGATTTTATCAGTTCAACATTTCGTGCTTCACACTCTTTTAATGCACGAAATATTGCCCATTGGACGTCCCACTCTTCACAAACTGGTTCGCTCTCTTTTTGGTTATCGTTATTGATCACTTCACCGCTTTGCGCTTCAATCAACTGCACAACGGTAGAAACCGATTTTTGGCTTATCTCAAACATAGCACTTTGTAATTCATCTCTGTCCAATAAACCATGCAACATGGTCGACAGAGAAAAACAAGCATCAATGGCTGGGTAAGTTAAGTAGATTGACTCGTCATCAGCGGTAGGGATCAAGGCTTCTAACTTTTCTAGTTGACGTTCAAAGTTAATTTTTGCACCTTTAACAATGAGAATTTCCCAAATACTATCTAGAATAACGCGATAGGTTTGGTGCTCTGAAAATTCTGTCTCTTCACAAAATAGAGCATAATTAGGGTACATTCGTTCACAGAGGCAAGCCATAAAGGTAATTTGCTGCCATGGCTCAAACTTTTCTAAACGAACTTGTAGCGGATTTTGTAGCTCCTGATTTTGTATTAGCATAGTTCTCTGCACGATAAAGGAAGACGGTGGAAGTTTACTTGATAACCGCTCATGACTAAAGGAAGCGAATGAACAAATTATTGATTTTATCCAATCAAGAACAGACTTACCTTGAACTGATTGCTCAAGCTAAGCTTCAAGATCTTGAAATCACAGACGATCCAGGGCAAGCCAACCTCGTTCTTGCTGATCCTCCGAGACTCGTTGAGCATCTAGACTCCTTTTCTAACCTTGATTGGGTGCAGTCTACCTTTGCAGGTATCGATGCGTTAACCGATGACAAGCTGCGACGTGATTATCAACTCACCAACATCAAAGGCATTTTCGGACAACTTATTGCTGAGTATGTATTGGGGTACACTATTGGATACTATCGTAATTTTGAACAGTATCGCCACCAGCAGAATAATAAGCATTGGGAACAACTCCCCTATCCAACGTTACTTGGAAAGCGAATGGTTATCTTAGGGACAGGGTCTATTGGCTCCTACTTAGCGAATGCTGTTCGCGCACTTGGAATTGAAACGATTGGCGTCAATAGAACAGGTATCCCGCCGATGGATTCACCATTCGATGTCACGTTTCATAATGCCGAACTGCCTCGCGCCTTGGAAATGGCCGATATTGTCGTGAGTACCCTGCCCAATACCAAAGATACGCTAGGTCTACTCAATAAAGAGACGCTGTCTCACTGTGAGCAAGCATTGCTGTTTAATGTTGGACGCGGTGAAGCGCTAGACGTAGAAGGGCTGTTGCATGCGATACGCAATGGTAGTGTTGAACATGCTTTTCTCGATGTCTTTATTACAGAGCCGATCTCGCAACAGAGTCCTTTTTGGGAGCACCCCAACATCACAGTAACACCGCATGTGGCTGCGGTTAGTTTTCCGGAGCAAGCGTTTGAAATCTTTGCTGAAAACTATCAACGCTGGCAACAAGGGTTTTCACTTATTAATCAAATCGATTTTGAGAAAGGCTATTAAAATACGCACAAAAAAAGAGCTTACCATTATCCGGTAAGCTCTTTTTTATTACGACGTTATCTGAATATCGCTACACTTACTTATGGTATGGCTTCGATAATTCATGCACTGCATCGACAAACACGCCCGCATTTTCAGGCGGCACATCTAAATGGATACCGTGTCCCAAGTTAAATACGTGTCCTGTTCCTTCACCAAACCCTTCCAGAATGGTACCGACCTCTTCGCGTATGCGTTCAGGGGATGCATATAGCATTGATGGATCCATATTTCCCTGAAGTGCAACCTTATCACCAACACGTTTTTTCGCATCTGCAATATTAATGGTCCAGTCTAGTCCAACTGCATCACAACCCGTCGCTGCAATTTTTTCCAGCCACATACCACCATTTTTAGTAAATAGAGTAACCGGTACACGGCGACCATCATTCTCACGAATTAATCCATCGACAATTTTGTGCATGTATTGCAGCGAAAACTCATTGTAATCACGTGGTGTTAGCACTCCGCCCCATGTATCAAATACCATGACAGATTGTGCACCCGCTTTAATCTGAGCATTTAGGTATTCAACAACACTGTCTGCAAGTTTATCTAACAGTGCATGTAAAATTGATGGGTCGGCATACATCATCTTTTTAATTTTGGTAAAGGCTTTAGAGCTTCCGCCTTCAACCATATAGGTGGCTAAAGTCCATGGGCTGCCAGAGAAGCCAATTAATGGCACATCACCATTAAGATCTTTCTTAATTTGACGCACTGCATTCATAACATATTGCAGCTCACCTTCGGGATCAGGAAGTCCTATTTTATCGACATCCGCTTTACAGGTAATTGGACGTTCAAACTTCGGCCCCTCTCCTGCTTCAAAATAGAGTCCAAGTCCCATTGCATCTGGAATGGTTAAAATATCTGAAAACAGAATTGCCGCATCTAAAGGAAAACGCTTAAGAGGTTGTAGGGTTACTTCAGAGGCAAGTTCAGCGTTTTTACATAGAGACATAAAATCACCAGCAACACCACGCGTTTGGCGATATTCAGGAAGATATCGGCCTGCTTGACGCATCATCCATACCGGCGTGTAATCAACAGGCTCTTTCAGAAGAGCGCGGAGGTAGCAATCATTTTTCAAATCAGACATGTTAATAACCCTTATTATTTTGCGGTGTATTGTACCACTCATCAATCGTAACAACAGAATAGCTTTACAATTTAGATCAAATTACTCATCTATTTATTAACTTTTTTCAATCTCTTTTAGAGTTTTATTGATCAACGCTTTGGCTATGGTTCCTTCAGGTGCCACTTCTGGTAAATTGGTTTTTGTATACCAACCTGCAGTGCATAACTCAGTTTTATCTATTTTGATCTCGCCACTGACATAATCCGCCTGAAAAGCCATCATTAAACTGGAGGGAAAAGCCCACGGTTGACTGCCAACGTATCGAATATTACCGACCTCGATGCCAGTCTCCTCTTTGACCTCTCTGCATACGCACTGCTCCAGTGTCTCACCCACTTCAACAAATCCTGCCAGTACGGTATATAGCCCTCCCTTATGTCGTGTATGTTGAGCTAACAGTATCTCGCTATCTTTGCGCACCGCTACAATGATACAAGGAAAAATACGCGGATAATGCAGTGTCCTACACTCTCCACATTGCATAGCTAACTGATTGTGATTAAAAGCATTACGGCCACCACACAAAGAACAAAAACGCTGAGTACTAACCATATGACCATACTGAACCGCACGACTTGCTAACTCAAAAATATCAGACTGGACATTAATCAGTGTGCGTAAACAACTAAAATCAATTGCATAATCGACGTGCTCATCATTCATCCACATCACGGGATAATCATCTAATTGCCCTATCTGTATCGCTTTCTCAACAGGCAATGACAGAGCGCCTGCTGTGCCTAAAGGAAACATCCCTTCGTCTAGCCACAATTCTGATCCATTAACGATACACCAATATGCTTTTTCATTAGCTTTTAACATCTATATCCCTTCTATCCCTTGCAGAGCTATTCAAATACTGGCAATCTAATCTTAATGACAGCGGGTTATTTGCTCAATCATCTCCTATTGAGGTAATGAATTCAGTAAGTAGCCGCCATGGATACAGATTTAAGAAGTTGAGGATACCATCATGCTAACTAAGTTAAATCTATTTCAAGAGCAGTGGAAAGGTTCAAGTTCAGTGATTGATCACTGGCTAGATACTCGCCAAGAACTTATTGTTAATTACTGTAAGCTGGCTGGACTACCACCCTTTGAGTCCAAAGAATTACCCACTGTACAGAACCTACAATCATTTAATCAACAACTCATCGATTATATTTCTGAAGGTCATTTCAAAATTTACGATCAAGTAATTGAACAGTGGAATGCCACGGGTTATTCGCCGACGGAAGAGATCTCCCAGATCTACAGTAAGATCAGTTTAACAACAGACTCATTACTTAATTTCACGGAAAAATATACCGACTGCACAGAAGAGAAAATGACGGATTCATTTGATGCAGATCTCTCTTCTCTAGGTGAATTGATTGAAATTCGTTTTGAGTTTGAAGATAGTCTCATTCAACTGATCAGTAGTAGCTTAGCTCACCCTCCTGGCGCTTAACTGCGGATAGGAGTTATCTCTATTACACCCTAGATTGGCAGCAATAGAGATACTCTCTTTTTCTAGGCAAATAAAAAGGCACTCATATGAGTGCCTTTTTTTATTGCTTAAAGCTAAGTATCTTAACTTTCAGAAGAGAAACCTGCATTCAATAGTGCAGACAAGTCTTGCGAAGCTTGTTCTACATCTACTGGAGCTGATTCAGGCTCTAACTCAGCAGCACGTTGCTTTTGACGATCTTGATGATACGCAAAACCAGTACCTGCAGGAATTAGACGACCTACGATAACGTTCTCTTTCAGACCACGAAGCTCATCACGCTTACCAGAAACCGCAGCTTCTGTTAATACGCGAGTTGTTTCTTGGAACGACGCTGCAGAGATGAACGACTCAGTTGCCAATGAAGCTTTCGTGATACCTAGTAGGTCACGCTCGAAACGTGCTGGCGTTTTGCCTTCAGCTTCTAGCTTACGGTTAGCAATTGTGACATTAGCAAACTCTAGCTGCTCACCTTCAAGGAAGTCAGAGTCGCCAGCTTTAGTAATCGTACACTTACGAAGCATTTGACGAACGATAGTTTCAATGTGCTTATCGTTAATCTTAACACCCTGTAAGCGGTAAACTTCCTGAACTTCGTTTACGATATAGTTCGTTACTGCGTGTACACCACGTAGACGTAAAATATCATGCGGAGTTTCAGGACCATCAGCGATTACATCACCACGTTCGATCTTCTCACCTTCAAATACGTTAAGTTGACGCCACTTGTGGATCATCTCTTCGTACGGTTCGCCATCTGTAGGAGTGATCACTAGGCGACGTTTACCTTTGGTCTCTTTACCAAATGAAATCGCACCAGAAACCTCAGCTAAGATTGCAGGCTCTTTAGGCTTACGAGCTTCGAATAAGTCAGCAACTCGTGGTAAACCACCGGTAATATCTTTCGTACCCTTAGATGCCTGAGGAATACGAGCCAGTGTTTCACCGATACCAACTCCGTTACCATCAGTAAGGTTAACAATCGCCTTACCAGGTAGGAAGTATTGTGCTGGCATCGACGTACCAGGAATCATGATGTCGTTGCCTTTATCATCAACCAGTTTAACGGTTGGACGCATGTCTTTACCTGCCGTAGCACGTTCAGCTGCATCGAGAACAACAATCGATGATAGACCAGTTAGTTCATCTGTTTGAGTGGTGATAGTCACACCATCAATCATGTCAATGAACTGAACCTGACCAGATACTTCAGTGATGATCGGCATTGTATGCGGATCCCAGTTAGCGATAACATCACCAACATTTACTGAATCATTGTCTGCTTTGCTTAAGATCGAACCGTAAGGAAGCTTGTAGCTCTCTTTAGTACGGCCAAATTCATCAACAACAGTCATTTCTGATGCACGAGAAGTAATAACCAGCTTCTTCTCTGAGTTGATTACGAACTTAGCATTGTGAAGTTTCACAGTACCTTTGTTCTTAACCTGAATGCTATTTTCTGCAGCTGCTGTAGATGCCGCACCACCAATGTGGAACGTACGCATCGTAAGCTGTGTACCCGGCTCACCGATTGACTGAGCAGCGATTACACCAACAGATTCACCCATGTTGATCATGTGTCCACGAGCCAAATCACGGCCGTAACACTTAGCACAACAACCGAAGTCCGCTTCACAGCTAACTACAGAGCGTACTTTGATCACATCAACAGAGTTCTCTTCAACGATTTGACACCACTTCTCATCAAGAAGCGTGTTACGTGGAAGAAGTATTTCATCAGTACCAGGTTTTAATACGTCAACAGCAACAACACGACCTAGAACACGTTCGTGTAGTGGTTCTTTAACATCACCACCCTCGATAAGAGGCATCATAGTAACGCCTTCGTATGTTTCACAGTCATCAAGGTGGATAACCACATCTTGAGCAACATCAACTAAACGACGCGTTAAATAACCTGAGTTAGCTGTTTTCAGAGCGGTATCGGCAAGACCTTTACGAGCACCGTGAGTAGAGATGAAGTATTGGTTAACGTTCAAACCTTCACGGAAGTTCGCAGTGATCGGTGTTTCAATGATAGAACCATCTGGCTTAGCCATCAGACCACGCATACCAGCAAGCTGACGAATCTGCGCTGCAGAACCACGAGCACCTGAATCGGCCATCATATAAACACTGTTGAAAGACTCTTGCTCTTCTTCTTCGCCATCTTTGTTGATTACGGTTTCAGAAGATAAGTTACGCATCATCTCATTAGCAACCTGATCATTGGTTGCTGCCCAGATATCGATAACTTTGTTATAACGCTCACCAGCCGTTACAAGACCAGATTGGAACTGAGCCTGAATCTGTGCAACTTCTTCTTCAGCATCAGCAACTTTCGTATACTTAGCGTCCGGGATAACCATGTCATCGATACCAACAGACACACCAGAAAGTGCTGCGTATGCGAAACCTGTGTACATGATTTGGTCAGCAAAAATAACCGTGTCTTTCAGACCAAGGCTACGATAACACTCATTTAATAGAGTAGAGATCTGCTTCTTACCAAGCTTTTGGTTAACAAGGCTGAATGGCATACCTTTAGGTACGATAGTCCATAGCATTGCACGACCAATCGTCGTATCTTCAAGCTTAGTTTCTGTCGTTTCAATACCGTTCTCATCGCGAACAGTTTGGGTAATACGAACCTTAACACGAGCATGTAGCTCAGCAGACTTAGTTACGTACGCTTTCTCTGCTTCTGCAGGTCCAGCAAGGTACATACCTTCGCCTTTCGCATTGATTTTGTCACGGGTCATGTAGTAAAGACCCAATACAACATCCTGTGAAGGTACGATGATTGGATCACCGGACGCAGGAGATAGAATGTTGTTAGTAGACATCATCAAAGTACGAGCTTCTAGCTGTGCTTCAAGTGTTAGAGGTACGTGTACCGCCATTTGGTCACCATCGAAGTCGGCGTTATAAGCTGCACACACAAGTGGGTGTAGCTGAATCGCTTTACCTTCGATAAGTACTGGTTCAAAAGCCTGAATACCAAGACGGTGAAGTGTTGGTGCACGGTTAAGCAGTACTGGGTGTTCACGAATTACGCCGTCTAGGATATCCCAAACAATCGCTTCTTCGCGCTCTACCATTTTCTTAGCCGCTTTAATCGTAGTGGCAAGACCACGAGACTCTAGCTTGCTGTAAATAAATGGTTTAAATAGTTCAAGTGCCATCTTCTTAGGAAGACCACACTGGTGTAGACGTAGGTATGGACCAACTGTTATTACAGAACGACCAGAGTAGTCAACACGCTTACCAAGTAAGTTCTGACGGAAACGACCTTGTTTACCTTTGATCATATCTGCCAAAGATTTAAGAGGACGCTTGTTAGAACCTGTAATCGCACGACCACGACGACCGTTATCTAGAAGCGCATCAACAGACTCTTGCAACATACGCTTTTCGTTACGTACGATGATATCTGGTGCTGCTAGGTCTAAAAGACGCTTCAAACGGTTGTTACGGTTGATCACACGACGGTATAAATCGTTCAAGTCAGAAGTCGCAAAACGACCGCCATCTAGAGGTACTAGAGGACGAAGATCTGGCGGAAGAACAGGCAGAACCGTTAGGATCATCCACTCTGGGTTATTACCAGATTGGACAAACGCTTCTACAAGTTTCAGACGCTTAGTGACCTTTTTCTTCTTGGTTTCAGAGTTAGTTGTTTCTAGCTCTTCACGCATTTGCTCGATTTCAGCCTGCATATTCATTGTAGATAGCAGATCTTTAATCGCTTCAGCGCCCATCTTCGCGGTGAACTCATCACCCCACTCTTCAAGCTTATCAAGATACTCTTCTTCAGTAAGTATCTGACCACTTTCAAGATCGGTCATACCTGGTTCTGTCACCACGTATGATTCGAAGTAAAGTACACGTTCGATATCACGTAGAGGCATGTCCATTAACAGACCAATACGGGATGGAAGTGACTTCAGGAACCAGATGTGTGCAACAGGAGACGCAAGTTCGATATGACCCATACGGTCACGACGTACTTTAGTTTGCGTTACTTCTACGCCACATTTTTCACAGATAACACCACGGTGCTTTAGGCGTTTATATTTGCCACAAAGACACTCGTAATCTTTAACTGGGCCAAAAATACGTGCACAAAATAATCCATCACGTTCTGGCTTAAAGGTACGGTAGTTAATGGTTTCTGGTTTCTTCACTTCACCAAAAGACCATGAACGAATCATGTCTGGTGATGCTAAACCGATTTTGATTGCATCAAATTCTTCGGTTTTATGCTGTGCTTTCAGAAACTTTAATAAGTCTTTCACATTCGGCTCCTGTAAGGAGGTACCAAAAAAGGCGCTCAGGCTGAGCGCCTTCAAGTTCTTTCAATAATCCCAGTAACTGGGATTATTCGTCTTCTAGCTCGATGTTGATACCTAGCGAGCGAATCTCTTTCAACAATACGTTGAACGATTCTGGCATGCCAGGTTCCATACGATGATCGCCATCTACGATGTTTTTATACATCTTAGTACGGCCATTCACGTCATCTGACTTAACAGTTAGCATCTCTTGAAGAGTATAAGCAGCACCATAAGCTTCTAGTGCCCATACTTCCATCTCTCCGAAACGCTGACCACCAAACTGAGCTTTACCACCCAGCGGCTGCTGAGTAACTAAGCTGTAAGAGCCAGTAGAACGTGCGTGCATCTTGTCATCAACCAAGTGGTTCAGTTTCAACATGTACATGTAACCAACCGTTACAGGACGTTCAAACTGATCACCAGTACGGCCATCAAACAGTGTCAACTGACCTGATTCAGGTAGATCTGCCAGCTTCAACAGCTCTTTGATAGAGACTTCTGGAGCACCATCAAATACTGGAGTAGCAATCGGAAGACCACCACGAAGATTCTGAACTAGTGTTCGAACTTCGGTATCAGTTAACTGAGCAATATCGATATTCTGACGTGTGTCGCCTAGGTCATAAACTTTCTGCAAGAAATTACGGAACTTATGTAGTTCCTGCTGTTCTTTAAGCATCTTGTTCAGTTTATCACCAATACCACGAGCAGCTAGACCCATATGTGTTTCAAGGATCTGACCGATGTTCATTCGAGACGGTACACCCAATGGGTTAAGTACTATATCGACTGGACGTCCGGTTTCATCGTACGGCATATCTTCAACAGGGTTAATCTTAGAAATTACACCTTTGTTACCGTGACGACCTGCCATCTTATCACCAGGTTGAATACGACGTTTAACCGCAAGGTAAACCTTAACAATCTTAAGAACACCCGGTGCTAAATCATCACCTTGAGTAATCTTACGACGCTTGGTATCGAATTTCTTATCGAATTCGGCCTTAAGTTCGTCGAACTGCTCAGCAAGTTGCTCAAGTTGATTCTGCTGATCTTCATCATCCAGAGTCTGCTCAAGCCAATGTTTACGACCAATAGTCGCAAGCTTGTCTTCGCTGTAACCTGCAGAGAGAAGAAGTGTTTGCACACGAGCTAGAAGACCACCTTCAAGAATTTGGAACTCTTCAGTGATGTCTTTCTTAGCTTCTTTCAGCTGCATAGCTTCAATTTCTAAAGCACGCTTATCTTTTTCAACGCCATCGCGAGTGAATACTTGTACATCAATGATAGTACCAGAAACACTGTTTGGAACACGCAGTGAAGAGTCTTTAACGTCAGACGCTTTTTCACCGAAGATTGCACGTAGTAGCTTCTCTTCAGGAGTCAGTTGTGTTTCACCTTTTGGTGTCACTTTACCAACTAGGATGTCTCCGCCTTTAACTTCAGCACCGATGTAAACCACGCCAGATTCATCAAGCTTAGAAAGTGCAGCTTCACCGACATTCGGGATATCTGCAGTAATCTCTTCGCTTCCAAGTTTGGTATCACGTGCAACACATGATAGCTCTTGAATGTGAATCGTTGTGAAACGGTCTTCCTGAACAACACGCTCAGATACAAGGATTGAATCCTCGAAGTTATAACCATTCCAAGGCATAAATGCGATACGCATGTTCTGACCAAGAGCAAGTTCACCAAGGTCTGTTGAAGGACCATCAGCAAGAACATCACCACGAGCCACAAGTTCACCAGGCATCACTGTTGGACGCTGATTAATACATGTGTTTTGGTTAGAACGAGTATATTTTGTTAAGTTGTAGATATCGATGCCAGCTTCACCTGGAACCAACTCTGATTCATTAACTTTAACCACGATACGAGATGCATCAACAGACTGAATGTGACCGCCGCGTTTAGCAACTTCTGTCACGCCTGAATCCACAGCAACATTACGTTCGATACCAGTACCAACTAACGGCTTATCAGCACGTAGAGTCGGGACAGCCTGACGTTGCATGTTTGCACCCATCAATGCACGGTTAGCATCATCGTGTTCTAGGAACGGAATCAACGACGCCGCTACTGATACAACTTGGTTAGTTGCAACATCCATATACTGGACGTGATCACGTGGATGCAGTCCTGAGTCGCCTTTTTGACGAGCAGTAACTAGCTCATCTTCAAAGCCACCTTCAACAGTTAAAGAAGAGTTTGCCTGTGCAATGATGTACTGGCCTTCTTCAATCGCTGATAGGTAATCGACTTGATCAGTAACCTTGCCATCAATGATCTTACGGTATGGAGTTTCAAGGAAGCCATACGAGTTACATTGTGCAAATGCAGACAGTGAGTTAATTAGACCGATATTTGGACCTTCAGGGGTCTCAATCGGACATAAACGACCGTAGTGCGTTGCGTGTACATCTCGAACTTCAAAACCAGCACGTTCACGAGTCAGACCACCTGGACCAAGCGCCGAGATACGACGTTTGTGAGTAACTTCTGATAACGGGTTGTTCTGGTCCATAAACTGTGACAATTGAGAAGAACCGAAGAACTCCTTCACTGCCGCAGAAATAGGCTTCGCATTAATCAAATCTTGGGGCATGATTGCATCAAGGTCGCCTAAACTTAGACGTTCTCTTACAGCACGCTCAACACGAACTAGACCTACACGGAACTGGTTCTCTGCCATTTCGCCAACAGAACGAATACGACGGTTACCAAGATGATCAATATCATCTACTTCACCAATACCGTTACGAATGCCAACTAATTTACGCATTACTTGGATAATGTCATCTTCATCTAAGATGCCAGAACCCGTAATTTCATCACGACCGATCGAGCTGTTAAACTTCATACGACCAACTGCTGACAGATCATAGCGCTCTTCCGCGAAGAACAAGCTATTGAATAAGCCTTCAGCTGCATCTTTTGTCGGTGGCTCGCCAGGACGCATCATACGGTAGATTTCAACTAACGCAGATAAACGGTCTACAGTACTATCAACACGTAGTGTGTTTGAAATGTATGGACCGTGGTCAAGATCATTGATGAAAAGTACTTCAATCTTCTTATGACCAGCTTGTGACAGATTCGCCAATGCTTCTAAGCTTAACTCTTCGTTAGCTGAAACAATCAGTTCGCCAGTTTCTTCGTTAACATAATCACGTGCTGAAACTTTGTCTAAGATGTAATCAATAGGCGCTTCAATATGTGTAACGTTATCTTTAGTCAATTGACGAATATGACGAGCGGTAACACGACGACCAGCTTCTACATATACTGTGCCATCTACAGCAATATCAAACGTTGCTGTTTCACCACGTAAACGGTCTGGAATTAATTCCATCATCAAGCTTTGATCTTTAACTTCAAACGTTACCGTTTCGAAGAACAGATCAAGGATCTCTTCCGTAGTCTTATTAAGAGCACGTAAGATAATAGATGCTGGTAATTTACGACGACGGTCAATACGAACAAATAAGCTATCTTTCGGATCAAATTCAAAATCCAACCATGAACCACGGTATGGAATAACGCGTGCGTTATAAAGAACTTTACCCGATGAGTGGGTTTTACCCTTATCGCTGTCGAAGAATACGCCTGGGCTTCTGTGCAGCTGGGATACGATAACCCTCTCAGTACCATTAATTACAAAGGTACCATTGTCAGTCATAAGCGGCATTTCGCCCATGTAGACTTCTTGTTCTTTAATGTCTTTTACAGTACCTGCCGGTGCATCACGATCGTAAACAACTAAACGTAATTTTACGCGTAGCGGTGCCGAATAAGTGACGCCTCGAATTTGACATTCTTTAACATCGAATACAGGCTCACCAAGACGATAGCTAACGTATTGCAGCTCTGAATTGCCATTATAGCTCTGAATTGGAAAAACAGAACGGAAGGCAGCTTCAAGACCATGTTGCCCTTCTGGATCCTGCTCGATAAACTTTTTAAAAGAATCGAGTTGGATAGATAGCAAGTATGGTATGTCCAACACTTGTGGACGCTTACCAAAGTCCTTACGGATGCGCTTTTTCTCGGTATAAGAGTAAACCATGGGGTTCCTCAGCTAGCTGATAAGTGACCCTAACTGTCCACCTTTTCTTCAAATAAAAGGGGTAGGACAGTGACTAATAACACTGTTTGCTGTAGTGCAACAATCAGTACAACAATTGCTGTTTTTTGCTTAGGTGTGAGGAGGCAAAACAGTGTGAAAATCACACACACCCTACAGAGCAAAAAGGCCGGTGGTTAATTAACCACCAGCCATAGCCGATTAAGGCTAGGAAATTAAGTAAATATTACTTAACTTCAACAGAAGCACCAGCTTCTTCTAGAGCAGCTTTCAGTGTTTCTGCTTCTTCTTTAGAAACAGCTTCTTTTAGAGGTGCAGGAGCGCCATCTACAAGACCTTTAGCTTCTTTAAGACCAAGACCAGTTGCTGCACGTACAGCTTTGATAACCTGTACTTTCTGTGCGCCAGCAGCTGTTAGGATTACGTCAAATTCAGTTTGCTCAGCAGCAGCTTCGCCGCCAGCTGCGCCACCTGCAACTACAGCAGCTGCTGCAGAAACACCAAATTTTTCTTCCATAGCTTCGATAAGCTCAACAACTTGCATTACAGACATTTCTGCAACTGCGTCTAGGATTTGCTCGTTAGTAATAGACATAACAATTCTCTTTTAAGTCAACAATAAGTTTAATTTGTAATCAAAATAAAGCGAGGCCTTAAGCCGCAACTTCTTCTTTTTGATCACGAACAGCAGCGATAGTACGAACCAACTTGCCAGCAGAAGCTTCTTTCATGCACATCATTAGGCGTGCGATAGCTTCGTCGTATGTTGGTAGTGTCGCTAGTATATCTGCGTCAGCAACTGCGCCTTCGAATGCAGCAGCTTTGATTTCAAATTCTTTGTTCTCTTTAGCGAAGTCTTTAAAAAGACGCGCAGCAGCACCTGGGTGCTCGTTAGAAAATGCGATCAAAGTTGGACCTACGAATACGTCTTGTAGACATTCGTAGTCTGTGCCTTCAACTGCACGGCGTGCTAATGTGTTACGAACAACTCTCATGTAAACACCAGCTTCACGAGCTTGTTTACGTAGAGAAGTCATCGCACCAACAGGAACGCCGCGAGAGTCAGCAATAACTGCAGAAAGTGCACCACTGGCTGCTTCGTTGACTTCAGCAACAATTGCTTTTTTGTCTTGAAGATTTAAAGCCATTTGGATTTACTCCTGGTTGTCCGGCAATGCCGGTATTACACCAATCACTAAAAATATAGTGACAGTACTTACGGTGCATTCCCAGATTGAAAGTAAACTTACAATCAGTTCGGGCACCGTCTACGTAGGTGGTATTAAGTTCCGAAGAACGCCTACGGTCTTGGACGGAGACTCCCATTTAGTAATTAACTAACTGGCAGCCCCAACCATTAATTTGATAGGCGCAAAATTATACATTAATCTTGCGCTAAAGCAAATTAGCTTGCAACTGTATCCAAAGTAGCTTGGTCAACAGTAACACCAGCACCCATAGTAGTTGAGATGCTTACTTTCTTAAGGAATACGCCTTTAGCCGAAGTAGGCTTGGCTTTCTTAAGAGCAACTAAAAGAGCTTCTAAGTTCTCTTTAAGTTGGTTAGCATCAAAATCTGCTTTACCGATGGTAGAGTGGATGATGCCATTTTTGTCGTTACGGTAACGAACCTGACCCGCTTTAGCGTTCTTAACCGCTTCAGCAACGTTAGGAGTTACAGTACCAACTTTAGGGTTAGGCATTAGGCCACGTGGTCCAAGAATGGTACCAAGCTGACCTACAACGCGCATTGCATCAGGAGATGCAACAACAACGTCAAAATTCATTTCGCCTTTTTTCACTAGCGCTGCTAGATCATCCATACCCACTAAATCAGCACCAGCTTCTTTAGCAGCTTCTGCGTTTGCACCTTGGGTGAAAACAGCAACACGGATATCACGACCAGTACCGTGCGGAAGTACCGTAGCACCACGAACGTTTTGATCTGATTTACGAGCATCAATACCAAGGTTGATAGCAACATCAACACTTTCATTGAATTTAGCAGTAGCTAGTTCTTTAAGAAGAGAAACAGCTTCGTTGATGTCGTAATCTTTAGTTACTTCAACTTTTTCGCGAATGTTACGCATACGCTTAGTTAATTTAGCCATTATCTTATCCCTCTACCACTAGGCCCATTGAACGAGCAGTACCTGCAATTGAACGCTTCATAGCTTCAACATCAGCACCAGTCATATCTGCAGCTTTAGTTTCAGCAATCTCTTGCACTTGAGCGTCAGTAACAGTACCAACTTTCTCAGTGTTCGGACGACCAGAACCAGACTTTAAGCCAGCGGCCTTCAGAAGAAGAACGGCTGCAGGTGGAGTTTTAGTGATGAACGTAAAAGAACGGTCACTGTAAACTGAAATTACAACAGGGATCGGTAGACCCTTTTCAACAGATTCTGTTTTTGCATTAAATGCTTTACAGAATTCCATGATATTCACACCGTGCTGACCTAGTGCAGGACCAACTGGTGGACTTGGATTCGCCATACCAGCTGCAACTTGCAGTTTGATATAGGCTTCAACTTTCTTAGCCATGATATTTCCTAGAATTTGGGTTCAAACGCCTATTTTTTGAATAAGCTCCCCGTTAACAAAAAGGCGCGAAATTATAATTCAATCTCACACCTTTCACAATCTTTATTGGCGACTTTTTACTCAGGCCTTTTCAACCTGACTAAATTCAAGCTCAACAGGAGTAGAGCGACCAAAGATAGAAACAGACACTTTGATACGACTCTTATCGTAATCTACTTCTTCTACTGTGCCGTTAAAGTCAACAAATGGACCTTCTGTAACACGAACCACTTCACCTGGTTCAAACAGAGTTTTCGGACGCGGAGCATCGTGAGCTTGCTCTAAACGATTGAGGATAGCATCTGCTTCTTTATCTGAGATAGGTGCTGGACGATCAGATGTTCCACCAATGAACCCCATTACACGTGGAATGCTGCGCACTAAGTGCCAAGATTGATCATTCATGATCATCTGTACAAGCACATAACCTGGGAAGAATTTACGCTCACTTTTGCGGCGTTGTCCTGCGCGCATCTCAACCACTTCTTCAGTAGGCACTAAAACCTCACCAAAGAACTCTTCCATATCATGCATTTTGATATGTTCACGAAGTGACTGAGAAACTCGGCCTTCATAGCCTGAGAATGCTTGAACTACATACCAGCGTTTTTTTGGTGCTTCACTCATGATATTTACCTTAAGCTCCGGTGATCCAGCCAACCAAACGAACCATTACGCCGTCAATACCCCAAAGTATCAATGCCATAATCACGCAAGCAACCAGTACAATAAATGTTGTTTGTAATGTCTCTTGACGGGTAGGCCAGACAACTTTACGAACTTCCATACGAGATTCGTGAGCAAATGAGATAGCCGTTTTACCTTTAACAGTAAACGCAGCCACTGCACCAGCTGCAGCAATAAGGACAACGACACCAGAAGCGCGCAATACAACAGACAACTCACCCAGTAGATAGTTACCTACTACTGCTGCACTGAGTAATACAAGGACGATAAGCCACTTGAATGATTCAGCTGCTTTCGAGCTACCTGAAGTCTCAGTATTTGTTTTCATAGACCAACCTGTGACAAGTCAAATATAGACGAAAATAGCCCCGCCGAGGCAGGGATAATAAATCAGAACTCAAGTTGAGCTCTAATATCTTGATTTAAAACAATTAATTTTAAATCGTTTCTGCTACGCAGAATGCACCTTGCTTAAAAAATAGCCAAATGCGAATTTTGTGTAGAAAAAAGGCATCAAATGATGCCCTTTTTAGTGGTTGTTCGTCAAATAATTTATGCGATTACTTTAGCAACAACACCAGCACCTACTGTACGGCCACCTTCACGGATAGCAAAACGTAGACCTTCGTCCATCGCGATTGGCGCGATTAGGGTAACGTGCATCTGTACGTTATCACCAGGCATTACCATTTCAACACCTTCTGGAAGTGTGATATCGCCTGTTACGTCAGTTGTACGGAAGTAAAACTGTGGACGGTAACCTTTGAAGAATGGAGTGTGACGTCCGCCTTCGTCTTTTGAAAGTACGTATACTTCTGATTCAAAAGTGGTGTGTGGGTTGATTGAACCTTTCGCTGCCAATACTTGACCACGTTCAACGTCTTCACGCTTAGTACCACGTAGAAGTGCACCAACGTTCTCACCAGCACGACCTTCGTCAAGCAGTTTACGGAACATTTCAACACCAGTACAAGTAGTAATAACAGTMTCTTTGATACCAACGATTTCTACTTCGTCACCTACTGTTAGGATACCGCGCTCGATACGACCAGTAACAACAGTACCACGACCTTGAATTGAGAATACATCTTCAATWGGTAGTAGGAAYGGYTGATCTACWGCACGCTCTGGAAGTGGRATGTAGCTGTCTAGTGCTTCTGCAAGCTCAACAACTTTGTCTTCCCACTGCTTTTCGCCGTTTAGTGCACCAAGAGCTGAACCCTGGATTACTGGAAGATCATCACCTGGGTAGTCGTACTCAGAAAGAAGTTCACGAACTTCCATCTCAACTAGCTCAAGAAGCTCTTCATCATCAACCATRTCACATTTGTTCATGAATACGATGATGTAAGGGATACCAACCTGGCGACCAAGTAGGATGTGCTCACGAGTCTGTGGCATAGGGCCATCAGTCGCAGCAACTACAAGGATACCACCGTCCATTTGAGCAGCACCAGTGATCATGTTTTTAACATAATCGGCGTGTCCTGGACAGTCAACGTGTGCGTAGTGACGCTCTGGCGTATCGTACTCAACGTGAGAAGTAGCGATTGTGATACCACGCTCGCGCTCTTCAGGAGCGTTATCGATAGATGCGAAATCTTTAGCAACACCACCGTACACTTTTGCAAGCGTAGTACAGATAGCAGCTGTTAGAGTTGTTTTACCGTGGTCAACGTGGCCGATAGTACCAACGTTTACGTGCGGTTTCGTACGTTCAAATTTTTCTTTAGACATGATTGCCCCTTTAGGTACAGATTATGGTGACATTACGCCACGTAACCAAAAAATAATGTATGTGACTCAATAAAGAGTGGAGCGTGCAGCGGGAATCGAACCCGCATCATCAGCTTGGAAGGCTGAGGTAATAGCCATTATACGATGCACGCACATCTAACTCTTATATGCTGTTAAAGCAAATATGGTGGAGGGGGACGGATTCGAACCATCGAAGGCAGTGCCGTCAGATTTACAGTCTGATCCCTTTGGCCACTCGGGAACCCCTCCAGGGTGTTACAAATTTTGGTGCCGACTACCGGAGTCGAACTGGTGACCTACTGATTACAAGTCAGTTGCTCTACCTACTGAGCTAAGTCGGCACAATTGTTGCGCATTCTATTGAATGATTTATCTCCTTGCAATACTTTATTGTAAAAAAATCATCTAAATTATCCTTTTGATACGATTTGTATTGCAGCTTGCTGTCATAACTTTAGTAACAATATTTAGTTTCTTTCACTCCCTCTCATCATAGTGTATTGTTCCACTCACTATTAACAGCGTGTCAGTGATCGTTCATGAGCAATCTTGTAAGCCCTTACCTCTCATTTAATCGTCAAGAGTGGTCTGAATTACGAAATTCAGTCCCAATGAGTCTTACGGCTGAAAAGGTCCAAACATTACAAGGTATAAATGAACACCTCACTATGGCAGAAGCTGCGGATATTTATCTTCCTTTAACCCGTCTTCTTCATCTTCATATCGAAGCACAACAACAAAAGAATCTAGTTTTAGAGCGCTTCCTTGGCCATACAACGCTACATACCCCGTTTATTATTGGCATTGCAGGTAGTGTCGCTGTTGGAAAAAGTACCACGGCAAGGCTACTAAAAGAGTTACTTTCTAGTGATTCAAGTAAGGTAAGTGTGGAACTGGTAAATACGGATGGGTTTCTTTATTCAAACGCAGTTTTAAAACAGCGCGATATCATGCACAAGAAAGGGTTTCCTGAATCCTATGATATTAAAAGCTTGGTTCAATTCATTTCTGATATGAAAGCAGGTAAAGACTCCATACAAATTCCTGTGTATTCTCACCTAACTTATGATATCACTGATGAAGTTAAGCGGGTTGAACAGCCAGACATTCTAATTATAGAAGGTCTGAATGTCCTACAAAGCGGGATGGATTACCCACATGACCCGCATCGGGTATTCATTTCTGACTTTTTAGATTATTCAATCTTCGTAGATGCTGAGCCTGAACATATTGAGGAGTGGTATGTTCAGCGGTTCTTAAAATTCCGAAAAGGTGCGTTTACTCATGAGGGTTCTTACTTCAATCATTACACCAAGTTAACCTTAGATGAGGCGATTGCTACTGCTCGCTCTATATGGAAAAACATAAACGGCAGTAATCTGAAAAGTAATATTTTGCCAACTCGTGGTCGTGCCAACCTTATTTTAAAAAAGGACAGTCAGCACTCCATCCATCAGGTTCTGATCAGAAAGTAGCTAATCCCCTTTCCTTAGTGATATTTCACCACCAATGAAAGCTTGAAGCCCCTTATCCGTTTCAACCATTAACGCGCCTTGTTCATTGATACCTTGCGCGACTCCTTTTACCTGATTATTACCAATAATAAGGCATACCTCTCTTCCCGTATAATTATCAAGTTGGTTCCAACGCTCTTTAAAACCAGCAAGCCCTAACTGTTCATATTCCACCAGAATGTCTTGCAATGCTTGTATCAAACAACCTGCCAGTTTATTCCTCTCTACTGGTGAATTAATCTCTTTTTCAATATTGGTCCAAGGTTGGTCGATCTCTTGACCTACTGAATCAGTCATCGCGACATTTAGTCCCATTCCGATAACAATATGTGCAGCATCACCAGTCTGCCCTGTCATCTCAACTAAAATACCAGCCAATTTTTTATCGTTAATATATATATCATTTGGCCATTTAACTTTGACAGAGTCACAGCCAAACTGCTTTAACGTTTCTGCAATAGCGATACCGACAACCAGGCTTAGTCCCATTGCGGCTGCCATTCCTGCATCTAGACGCCAATACATTGAGAGATATAAATTAGATCCAAATGGTGATATCCACTGCCTACCTCGTCGCCCTCTTCCTAACTGCTGGTACTCAGCTAAACAGACCGTACCAGATTCAATATGACCAATTCTGTCCATCAGGTACTGATTGGTAGAGTCAATTATTGGAATTAACTCAATGGGATTACTCTCAACGTACTGCTCTACCTTTTCACAAGTAAGGAGCTCAATAGGATTCGCTAAACAGTACCCTTTCCCTTGCACTCGGAACACATCTAAGCCCCAACTTTGTATGACTTTAATATGGTTATTGACTGCAGCCCTACTGATGCCTAAATGTTGACCTATCTGTTCACCAGAATGAAAATGGTTATCAGCGAGTAAAGTAATTATATCCAGCTTACTTGTATAGTCTTTCATCGAGCGATCTCTTCTAAATTGGTTTCTCGCGTTGCACCCATAAATCTCACTTCATGCTCAATCATTACGCCATATTTTTTGTAGACAACCTGTTGAACATAATAGGCTAAGTCTGTGATATCTTTTGATGTTGCACTGCCACTGTTTACTAGTACCAGTGCTTGATTCTTATGAACTTGTGCCCCCCCAATTGTATGCCCTTTCAGCCCGGCGTGATCGATTAACCAACCAGCAGCTAATTTATACCCATCACCGAATGGATAACCAGGTAGTTCTGCAAACGTCGATGTTAACGTTCGGTATTGTTCACTCGTAATCACAGGGTTTTTGAAAAAACTTCCAGCATTACCTAACTTAGCTGGATTAGGGAGTTTTTCAGACCGGGTAGCACAGACCCGGTTATATACATCTCTAGCTGTCGTTTTCTGCTCATCTAGAGTCGCTAGGGTTCCGTAAGCAAGTGTTGGCCGCCACTGCTTTGTTAGCTGTAATCCAACCAAGGTAATAATCGCCCGTCCACTTAACTGCCGTTTAAATATCGAATCACGGTAGCCAAATTGACACTCATTCATCATTAACCTTTCCACTTTCTTCGTCTCTAAGTCAAGGTATTCAACATATTCACAAATATCTTTAAATTCGATGCCATACGCTCCAATATTTTGAATCGGAGCCGTCCCCGCACAACCAGGTATCATTGCTAGGTTCTCTAAACCGTCTATTCCATTATCAAGTGTCCACTCGACTAATGAAGGCCAATCTACCCCAGCCCCTACCGCTATATGGGTAAAGTGGTCACCTTCAACAACCTTTATTCCGTCAATTTTATTAAGAATGACAACACCCTGATAGTCAGTACAAAAGAGTGTATTACTCCCTTTGCCGATAACCAACTTTGGCAAGGCAGCCCACTCTTCATTTTCATATACATCAATAAGTTCTTCAGTGGTATCTACGCTAATAATATGTAAAGCATGATGTTCAATAGAGAAAGTGTTGAATGGTTTAAGTGACAAGGAAGACAATATTTTCATGTTAATATACCTAGTAATATTCAGAATTATTCTACCTTATCTAACGCTCAGAAGCAGTCTTACTATGAATAACTTAACTTTTTTACAACTCGAGCCTATTAAGTTGCCATTAGTCGCAAAGCTCTATAAAGACCATTACCCAGCAGGAAAGCCAAAAAGGGGAGAAACCATAATCATTGTTAAGGCAGAGCATACTCTGATTGGCGCTGTGCGGTTTCAACCTACACGGGATGCTCAGTTACTAACAGGCATGTTAATCCACCCAGATTTTCGTGGTTTGGGTATCGGCCATCAATTATTACAACACTGTAAGCAACAGATATCCGCTACAAATTGTTACTGTTTTTCCTTCCCTCATTTGACCTCGTTTTATCAACAACATCATTTCGAAGAAATATCAGAAAATCAATTACCTGAATCTTTGCGAGATCGATTTACAAGGTATGTTGAAAGTGGCAAACAACTACATAGCCTACAATTTATGATAAAAAACGAATAAAATTGAACAGTCAAAACGGTTAAGTTCGGTATTGCCACTATCATCTGGTAGAATGTGACTATGTATTTCTATTATTACATTATTAATTCATGAATATTTCTGAGGCGATGATGACGTCACCTGCATCAATCAAACGAAAATTTGAGCTATTACCTTCAATTGCTCACAAGCCAGAAAACTTAGAGATGCTTCTAGATGCAAATTCATTTAGAGAGAAGCTTCATCGTGAGATATTAAAAGCACAATCAAGAATATACCTTGTTGCTCTCTACTTAGAGGATGATCAAGCCGGCCGTGATGTTTTAACCGCACTCTTTGAAGCTAAGCAGCAGCGACCAGAACTCGATATTAAGGTGCTCGTTGATTGGCATCGTGCACAACGTGGTTTAATTGGCGCGGATGAATCAGATGGTAATGCAGCGCTTTACCGTGACTTCTCAGAGAAGTATGAGCATCAAATACAAATTCTAGGCGTTCCTGTAAAAAATAAAGAAGTATTTGGTGTACTGCACCTTAAGGGCTTTGTCATCGATGATAAAGTTATCTATAGCGGCGCAAGTCTAAATGATGTCTATTTAGCTCAAAACGAACGTTATCGCTACGATCGCTATCATGTGATTTCAAATAAAAAACTAGCCGATAGCATGTCCGAGTTCATTATAAAAAACTTAGTCGAAAGCGATGCTGTCCACTGTTTATCTCAGTTAGACCGCCCAAAAACAAAATCATTAAAACCTGCTATTCGAAAGTTTAGGCATGATCTAATGCGGGCTCACTACAGTTTTCAGCCTGATACTATTTCCGAAGATCAAATTGGGCTAACACCTTTGGTTGGCTTAGGTAAAAGAGGCAACAAACTTAATAATCATATTCAAAACCTTGTGGCTAGTGCAGAACATGAGCTTACTATCTGTACCCCTTACTTTAACTTTCCCCGAAGCATTTCTAAAGAAGTTAAAAAAGCGATTCGTCGTGGTGTAAAGGTGACTATTATTGTCGGTGATAAAACCGCCAATGACTTTTATATTTCGCCTGATAAACCGTTCAAGACGATTGCAGGTCTTCCTTATTTATATGAGATGAATCTTCGTGCATTTGCCAAGCTTAACGAACACTCTATGGCCAGTCGTCAACTTTCAATCCATTTATGGAAGCACGAAGACAACAGTTTCCATTTAAAGGGTGTTTGGGCAGATAGAAAATATATGCTTATTACTGGCAATAACTTAAACCCTCGCGCTTGGAGGCTGGATCTAGAAAATGCGATTTTGGTTCATGACGTTAATGAACACTTAGCTGAGAAAAAGGAGCAAGAGATATCTTGTATTCTAGCGCACACCCAACTGGTCGGTAGCTATAAGCAAATTGAGAAACTAGAAGATTATCCTTCACCTGTTCGTAAACTCTTAAAACGCATCAAACGCGTCAAAGCAGACCATATACTCAATCAAATCCTTTAATTTCTTCTATATGCCCTAATTTTAGGGCATTTTTTTAGCGTCATATTCCCCAATTAGATTGTTATATAACTAAAGCAACCTATTATTTATTATTAACATTAATAATAGGAAATGAATATGAAGATTAAAGTATGTCCTTTACTGCTAGTATTGGCCCTATCACTGCTTCCACTCAAGAGCGTTTTCGCTTCTTCTGAACCATTTATTGGCGAAATTTCAATGTTCGCAGGCAGTTTTTCTCCAAGACATTTTGCCTTTTGCGAAGGACAAATCTTATCTATTTCACGACATAGCTCGCTTTTTTCTCTACTAGGTACAACTTATGGAGGAGATGGAAAAACCACTTTCGCGCTTCCAAATTTAAAAGAACAGGAAAAAAGCTTAAATGGCGTTAGGTATATCATATCTTTAAAGGGTATCTATCCCAGCCGGAATTAAATACGGGACTCATTAACACCTTGAGAGCAACACGTCCCCCGGCGTGACAGGCCGGCTTCTCTAATAAACAGCTAACCAACTGAACTACCACTGCGCAGTGTCTATCTTATCTTTCTAATTTAATATTTCTCAGGCGAAAAAAAACCTGAGTCGTTAGACTCAGGTTTTCTTAATAATGGCGGAGTGGACGGGACTTTCTAACACCTTGAGAGCGACACGCCCCCGGCATGACAGGCCGGCTTCTCTAATAAACAGCTAACCAACTGGACTACCACTGCGCAGTGTCTATTCTCTTATCGTTGCAATTTCGGTATTGTTCAGACGAAAAAACCTGAGTCGCTAGACTCAGGTTTTCTTAATAATGGCGGAGTGGACGGGACTTTCTAACACCTTGAGAGCGACACGCCCCCGGCATGACAGGCCGGCTTCTCTAATAAACAGCTAACCAACTGAACTACCACTGCGCAGTGTCTATTCTCTTATCGTTGCAATTTCGGTATTGCTCAGACGAAAAAAAACCTGARTCGYKAGAYTCAGGTTTTCTTAAWAATGGCGGAGTGGACGGGACTCGAACCCGCGACCCCCGGCGTGACAGGCCGGTATTCTAACCAACTGAACTACCACTCCGCAGTGTCTATTCAGCATTATGCTATTKGAAGCCTGGCGATGTCCTACTCTCACATGGGGAAACCCCACACTACCATCGGCGCTACTGCGTTTCACTTCTGAGTTCGGCAAGGGATCAGGTGGGTCCACAGCGCTAAGGTCGCCAAGCAAATTCTTACAATTCGGAAAGGTCTTAGCAATCGACTAAATCTTAAAGTTTCTCAAAACACACTTAAGCGCTCATCTTATTTGAATCCGA
>NZ_JAKJSQ010000051.1:0-28772 GCF_050337105.1 Aliivibrio kagoshimensis | reverse complement strand
GTATTAACTCATTCATTCTTTAATTAAATTAATGATAGTAAGGCAATATATGGATAGGCGTCGTCGTTTACAGGAGCTGAAGCGCAACAAATTTAGAACTCTGCTATTAGTGGGGGTGATTGGCTTAGGATTATTGATAGCGGCTATTGGTGGTGTGATTCGTGGCACCATTAGCTATACCCCAGATGTCCCTGTTACCTCCATTTATGGTACCTGGGTAGAACAAAATGTTCCGGAGTATGATGCAGATAAGTTTACTATCAACGCAGATGGCATTACTTCTAAAGGACGGATGGTAAGCAGCAGTTATGAGTTTGATGGCCGTGAGTTGACCTATCAACATGCCAGTTTAGAGTATCGTTATATTTTTGAAAAAAGGCGCCATATTATGAAAAGAGTGAGCCCTCAACATTATGAATCTTGGTTCCATTTAAAACAGTAATTGCTCTAAAGAGGATTGTTTGTCATTCTTGCGTTTTCGTTATTCTAAAAGTAGGTATTGTCTGTGTTTCGTAAACTCTCTGTAGTATTCATTATTATCGGTTTAGCGGGTTGTGCTCGCCCCACTGACCATGGACAACAATATATCGATGGTGAATTTGAGAGCAATTTAAATCAAGTATCAATTATTCAAACCGAGCAACCAAAAGATTTTCGTTCATTCAAAGAACAGAGCAAGAAAGTGATTGATGGCTCACCGTCAATGACTATGCGCTATCAAGACCTTTATACCAAACTGCAGTTATGGGTTGATGAGAGCGGCGATCCCACCACTCTGATGAGTTACGGCATTGATTTTTCACAGATGGGTGGCGGTGATAAACAGGGAAATGTATTGATGACGGGATACTTCTCGCCAGTGATCGATCTTCGCCGTACCAAAGACGATGTCTATCAGTACCCTATCTACTTAAAACCAACGTGCACGGACAACTGTCCAACTCGTGCCGAAATCTATGACGGTGCATTAGAGGGACAAGGCCTTGAGTTAGGTTATGCGGCTAATCGAATTGACCCATTTATTATGGAAGTACAAGGCAGTGGTTTTGTCGATTTTGGCGACAGTGAAACGTTTGATTACTTCTCTTACGGTGGTAAAAATAATCACCCTTATGTCAGCATTGGAAAAGTGTTGATTGAGCGGGGAGAAGTTCCGAAAAAGAAGATGTCACTAAAAGCGATCGAAGACTGGGTTGAAAAGCAGGATGACGCTACGGTGAGAGAGTTATTAGAGATGAATACCTCTTATGTCTTTTTCTCGCCACGTGGTGAAGCGCCAGTTAAAGGAACCGCAGGTATTCCACTAATTGGTGGTGCGTCGGTAGCGGCAGATAGAGAACTGTTCCCAATGGGTACCCCGTTGCTTGCTGAAGTACCTCAATTAGATAGTGAGGGTGTTTGGAATGGAAAGTGGGTATTAAAGTTATTCATTGCCTTAGATACTGGTGGTGCTGTGAAAGAGAATCATCTTGACCTTTATCACGGAATGGGGCAACAAGCGGGGATTGACGCTGGTCACTACAAACATTTCGGTCGAGTATGGAAGTTAGGCTTAGAGAAAAGTGAGGCTACTATCCCTGAGTCTTAGTCGTTCCCTCTCTGGACAAATGAGTAAAGAGTGCGTATAAAACGCACTCTTTTTGTTTTCTACACAGTTTAAAAGGCACTTCAATGCGTGAGCTCACTACCCCAGCATCTGACAGCTACGATCAACGTTTTGGCGGTACTCGTCGTTTATATGGTCAAAGCGAAGTAGAGATCCTTCGCGCAGCACATGTCTGCGTTATTGGCATTGGTGGTGTAGGTTCATGGGCGGCAGAGGCTCTTGCTCGTTCTGGAATCGGTGAGATCACTTTGATTGATATGGATGACGTCTGTATCACCAATATCAATCGTCAAATCCATGCGATGTCAGGAACTGTAGGCATGAGCAAAATTGAGGTGATGGCAGAGAGAATAAAGCTGATTAATCCTGAGTGCCAAATCAACTTAATCGATGACTTTATTACGTCGAGCAATCTGTCTGAGCATATCGGCAAACACTTTGATTATGTGCTTGATGCGATTGATAGCATGAAACCTAAAGCGGCGCTGCTCGCGTACTGTAAGAGTAACAAGATTAAAGTGATTACTACTGGTGGGGCGGGAGGACAAACTGACCCTACCCAAATTCAGATTGTGGACCTTGCAAGAACCATTCAAGATCCCTTAGCGAAGAAGCTTAAAGAGACACTGCGTCGCCTTCATAACTTTCCTAAAAACAGTAAGCGTAAGTTTGGTATCGACTGCGTATTTTCAACTGAGCAGTTAAAGTACCCTCAAGCGGATGGCTCTGTCTGTAGTGCAAAAGCAACAGCAGAAGGACCGAAGAAGATGGATTGCGCAACGGGTTTTGGCGCATCAACTGTCGTGACCGCCTCTTTTGGTTTTGTCGCCGTATCCCGAATCATTGCTAAATTGATTGAGAAACACAGCGCTTAATTTGCCGTAATCTGTTTGATCTGTTCAACAATGGCTCTTAGCCCATTACCTCGTGACGGGCTTAGGTGAGCCACCATCCCTAACTGTTCAAAATAGGCTTCGGTATCAAAGTCTTGTATTTGTTGTGCTGTTTTATGGTTTAGAGCAGCCATCACTAAGGCGATGAGTCCCCTAACAATGCGTGCATCTGAATCGGCGCAGAAGTGATAAATATCGTCGCGTTTCTGATGATGTAGCCACACTTTACTTTCGCACCCAGCAATGGTGACCAGGTCCTGTTTTAGCGGTTCAGGCATCGGTGGGAGTTTTTTCCCCATCTGTATAACGGTTCTGTACCTCTCTTCCCATCCATCGCAGTTCTGCATGGTTTCAACTATTTGGTCAGCAGTCACAGTAACGCCAAAAGGGGTGTCAGGAAAATCAATCATAGTCATCTCAACGGGTGGTTATTAATATTGGGCTTTTGGTTAAAGCATATCGCACGCTTTGTGCAGTGCAGCAGAAAATCGGTCGACATCTTGTTGGTTGTTGTAGAGTGCAAAGGAGACTCGAACCGTTCCATCAATACCTAACGCATCGAGCATCGGATGGGCACAATGGTTTCCAGAGCGCACGGCAATGCCTTGTTGATCGAGCAGGGTGGCAATATCTTCATGATGAACGCCTTCAATCACAAATGAGAACAGACTGGCTTGAGGCTGTAATCCGACGAGTGTTAGCCCATCAATATTTTGGATCTGCTGCAGAGCAGATTGACGCAGTTGGTGAATATGAGTATTGATATCACTGTGCGACCACTGCTCTAACCACTCAATGGCGGCGGCTAGCGCGATGGCTCCTGCAACGTTAGGGGTGCCCGCTTCAAATTTTCCAGGCAGCTGAGCAAATGTGGTTCCGTCAAAGGAGACTCTCTCGACCATTTTCCCCCCCCCATGCCATACCGGCATCGCCTCAAGTAGGCTGAGTTTACCGTAAAGCACCCCGATACCGGCCGGTGCAAACAGTTTATGGCCAGAAAAAACATAAAAATCAGCACTCATTTTTTGTACATCAATGGTGTGATGAACCACTCCTTGAGCGCCATCTACAACCACGATAGCACCGACTTGATGGCTTAACGCGATCATCTCTTCTATGGGGTTCAGGGTTCCAGTCACATTGGTCACGTGAGAGATAGCCACGATTTTAGTTGTGGACGATAGCTGAGCGGAAAAAGCATTGAGGTCTAATTGACAGCAAGCGGTCATCGGTATCTTGACCACTTTTGCGCCAGTTTGTTTGGCTACGATTTGCCAAGGAACAATATTAGCGTGGTGTTCAAGTTCACTCACTAATATTTCATCACCAGGTTGTAAGGTCGACCTTGCATAAGACTGAGCAATGAGATTGAGTGCTTCGGTTGCCCCCCGTGTCCAGATAATCTCAGACGATGAGCCAGCATTAATATAGTGCTGTACTGTCTTCCTTGCATTTTCGAAGTTGGCAGTCGCAGTTGCTGTTAAATGGTGACTCCCTCTGTGAACATTGGCGTTGTGGTTGCTGTAGTAGTGCTCTAACGCCTTAATAACCACCGTCGGTTTTTGAGTCGTCGCCGCACTGTCGAAATAAGCCAAAGGTTGCTGATTGACCTGCTGGTTTAAGGCAGGAAATTGAGCTCGGACTGTATCGACATCAAAAGAGGGCTTTTTAATCATCATAGAGACATTATAGTGAGAAATAACTGTGGGATCATGCGTATAAATGAAAGAAAGGGCAAGTATAAATAGATAAAATTGCGGTATATTCTCTGTAGCCGTAGAGCGCTGTTTAAAATGGGCTATTTATAATGGAGTATCTGATTTTAGGCAAAAAAAAACACCACGTATACACATGGTGCAGAAGATAAATTGACAAAGGTGTCAATAAATAGGAAGTAAATGGTAGTAAACTACCGGCTTGAGTGAACAAGCAAATCGAAAATACAACATCGTAACAAGGAGGTTAGTGATCGGAAAGATAATCACTATCGTTCAACTTCTGCTACTGGGGATACTATATGTTTTAACTGGCACTTAAACAAAGGACAATTTATAATGGTTAACATTACTAAATCTAATACCTAATTCATGACCTATAACCCTGAGAATTGATATGTCTCGTAGACTACCCCCGTTAAATTCGTTGAAAGTATTTGAAGCCGCTGCTCGTCACTTAAGTTTTACTCGTGCAGCGGAAGAGTTGTTTGTTACTCAAGCAGCAGTAAGCCATCAGATCAAAGCATTAGAAGAGTTTTTAAGCCTAAAACTGTTTCGTCGAAGGAACCGTTCTTTACTGCTTACTGAAGAGGGGCAGAGTTATTTTTTAGATATAAAAGATATTTTTTCTACCCTTGCAGAAGCGACGGATAAGGTGTTGGAGAAAAGTGCAAAAGGAGCGTTAACCATTAGTTTACCTCCAAGTTTTGCTATTCAATGGTTAGTGCCAAGGCTCTCTGATTTTAATGCATTGGAACCGGATATCGATGTTCGAATCAAAGCGGTCGATCTGGATGAAGGCTCGTTAACGGATGATGTGGACGTTGCTATCTATTATGGTCGAGGAAACTGGCCAGGTTTGCGTGTTGAAAAGTTGTATCAAGAGAGTTTTATTCCAGTTTGTTCACCTAAACTGCTGTTAGGCGCTCGACCTCTAAACTCAATACGCGATCTTCGTTATCACACGTTGCTGCATGATACGTCACGTAAAGAGTGGAAAAACTACGCTAAACACTATGAAATTGAAGGCATTAACGTTAACCAGGGGCCGATTTTTAGTCACTCTACCATGGTATTACAAGCGGCAGCCCACGGCCAAGGTGTCGCATTAGGTAATAACGTTCTTGCTAAACCTGAGATTGATGCTGGGCGACTGGTCTGCCCTTTTGATGAAGAGTTAGTGAGCAAAAATGCTTTTTATCTGGTCTGCTTCGAGAAACAAGCAGATACAGGCCGAATTGCGACCTTCAGAGAGTGGGTGTTAGCCAAAGCATCAAGTGAACAAGAGAACTTATGAGCTCACCCTACATAATCGATGGTCCGTCAGAAGCAAGTGTCTCCTTCTTGTTCGCTCATGGCGCTGGTGCCGGGATGGATCACGACTTCATGACGGCTGTCGCTCAAGGGTTAGCGTCGAAAGGTATTGAAGTTATCCGCTTTAATTTCCCTTATATGGTACAACGGGGGATAGATGGCAAGCGGCGCCCTCCTGATCGCCAACCCAAATTACTGATGGATTTCGCTCACCATATCAAGCACTTCTCTGATCGGAAATTAGTGATAGGGGGCAAGTCTATGGGGGGACGAATGGCGAGTGTGATCTGTGATGAATCGAAGATGTTAGGGTTAGCATGTTTAGGTTTTCCGTTTCATCCACCTAAAAAACCAGAAAAATTCCGAGGGGAACATTTAGCCAGCATAATGACCCCGACGCTAATTCTTCAGGGAGATAGGGACACATTTGGCAATAGAGAGGCGGTGAGTGGTTTTACGCTTTCACCTTCAGTTTCTGTTGAGTACCTTGCTGATGGTGATCATAGCTTTCACCCGAGAAAATCATCGGGTTATACCGATCAGCAGCATATGGATACCATCATTAAGTCGTTAGCCGCTTTTATCTTTCAGTGCGAGAGAAATAAACATGAATAGTCGTATTGCCCTTCTTCTTTCAGCGTTAAGCGGAGCGGTAACCGTTTCTCTCGGGGCGTTTGCTGCTCATGGATTGAAAGGAAATTTACCACCTTATCTTTTGCAAGTATTTGAAAAGGGGGTGCAATACCAAGCTTGGCATACTCTCGCTCTATTTATGTGTGCAATCTTAATGCGCATTCAACCGTCAAAAGCGGTATCATACGCGGCAATTCTATTTACCCTTGGTATTTTCTGTTTTAGCGGTAGCTTATATATGCTGGCGTTAACGGGTATTAAGTGGTTTGGACCAATCACTCCATTGGGAGGATTGTGTTTTATTTTTGGCTGGATAGCACTGGCTGTCTTTGCATTACGATCGACTGAGGTAACACCGTGAATCAAGTTTTGTTTTACTGCCGTCAGGGCTTTGAAAAAGAGTGCGCTGGCGAAGTTCAGGATAAAGCAAATAAGCTGGAACTGTTTGGTTTCCCAAGAACAAAGCGTAACACTGGCTACGTAGTATTTGAATTTTATCAAGAAGAAGATGCCAAGCGCTTTATCCATGAGATTGATTTCTCTGAGCTTATCTTTGCCCGCCAAATGATTCGTGTGGGTGCATTTTTGACGGATTTACCTCAAGAAGATCGTATTTCACCCATTCTTTCTGCTATTGGCCAGTTAGAAGGTTTTCCACGCTGTGCGGATATTCGAGTCGAGACACCAGATACCAATGAAGCAAAAGAGTTACTAAAGTTCTGTCGTAAATTTACTGTGCCGCTGCGTCGTGCTCTTCGTGGAAAGAGTTATCTTTATGAAATTGATAATACGTTAAAGCCAGCAATGCATGTCTGCTTTATTGCACCGGGTGTCTGTTATGTTGGGTACTCAAACCCACACAATCACTCAGCCTTTTTTATGGGTATACCAAGATTGAAGTTTCCATCTGATGCCCCTTCACGCTCAACCTTAAAACTGGAAGAGGCATTCCATGTCTTTATTCCCCGTGATGAGTGGGATGAGCGATTGGCTGCGGGTATGTGGAGTGTGGATTTGGGCGCGTGTCCAGGTGGCTGGACTTACCAATTGGTTAAACGTTCGATGTTTGTTCATGCGATTGATAATGGCCAGATGGCGGAAAGTTTAATGGATACAGGCCAAGTGAAGCACCATGAGGTGGATGGTTTTAAGTTTGAGCCACCACGTAAAAATGTCACTTGGATTGTTTGTGACATGATTGAAAAACCAGCTCGTGTTGCTCACCTTATGGGGGAGTGGATCATTAAAGGGTGGGCGAAAGAGGCTATCTTTAATCTTAAGCTGCCAATGAAAGGTCGTTATGACGAAGTGTTACAAGATATTGAGAATCTAAAAACGCAACTCAAGCAACGTGACGTGAAGTTTACGATTCAAGCAAAACATCTCTACCATGACCGTGAAGAGATCACCGTACACTTACGTTGTTTAAGTAATATCTCAGCGCATTAATTGTTGAGAGAGTGAAGTGCAAAGAGCTTGATGGGAATCAGGCTCTTTTTTATGGACGAAGGAAGCCTTATTCGTGAATGTCGTAGCGAATCTCTTGTAAATTGAACCCTAATGGTAAGTCGGTTTTTAACGCGGCGATCTGCTTACTGATTCGAGCGGTTTCAATGTGCTCGTCCAATTTTTTTCGATACTTCTCTACTAAACTGTTAGCCTTGAAAGCACTCTCTATATCCCCATATTCGGTAAGGATCTCTTTGGCTGCTTTAGGTCCAACCCCAGGTATCCCGGTAATCTTGCTAGAGCTGATACCTGCGAGGCCCCAATAATCGGCTAACTGTTCAGGTTTCAAGCCAAACTCTTGTTGCACGAAATCAAGATCTAACCAGCGCTGCTGGAAGTAGTCTCGGATTCGTAGTGTAGGTTGCAGTAACTGGCAGTAGCCTTTATCAGTAGAGATGATGGTGACTTGTTCGTTGCGGTTAGCGACTTTCATGGCAATGGTGGCAATAAGGTCGTCAGCTTCATCACCATCAGAGAGCAGTGAGTCGACGCCTAACTCCCACAACGCATCTTGGATTTGTCCCATACCTGCGGCTAGAGCCTCTGGCATCGGCTTACGGCCTTCTTTGTAATTAGGAAGTAGTTCTGCTCGCCAGCCTCGCTGCTGCTGATGGTGGTCGAATACAGCTATGATATGGGTCGGTTGACTCTGTTTGATGATTTTAGTGACGGCTTGAGAACAGACTCGAATGGTCTGATCAATATCGGCCTCCTCTTTTTGCACTGCATGAATGCGTCGAATGAGGTTGAGTGCGTCAATAACAACAAGGTGAAGCGCCATAGTGTTCCTATAAAAAAAAGAGCCACTTATTAAGAGACTCTTATCATACCGTGAGTGACTGAATTACTCAGTGATTATTTCATAACATGGGATATATTTTGATCCCGGCAGTTTCATCCGCTGCTGTTTAACAAAATCATTGAGTAAAACATCCATTTTCTTCATTAACTGCGCGTCGCCATTGATCTTAAATGGACCGTGTTTCTCAATTTCAATGATCCCTTCCGATTTCACGTTGCCGGAAACAATCCCTGAGAAGGCTTGTCGTAGGTTAGCCGCTAAGTTTTCAGCAGGTTGGTCCATATGAAGGTCTAAGTTGGTCATCGATTGATGAGTGGGTTCAAAGGGTAATTGGAACTTTTCATCAATTTTAAGTGACCAGTTAAACCCATAAGCGTCCCCATGTAACTGTCGATGTTTTTTCACATCTGGCATCGCTTTTTTGATGATTTGAGCGGTCTTTTCAGGATCATCTATCACAATGGTGTAGTGTTTTTGTGCATCTGGACCTAGAGTATCAGCAATGAAAGTATCGATGGATCTGAAGTAATCCTCACTCTCTTTCGGGCCCGTTAAAATAATCGGCATCGGCTGCGAAATATTGTCAGGGTGCATCATAATGCCTAAAATATAGAGCAACTCTTCAGCAGTACCAGCTCCTCCTGGGAAGATGACAATCGCATGAGCCATACGAACAAACGCTTCTAAACGCTTTTCGATATCGGGCATGATAATCAATTCGTTCACAATAGGGTTTGGCGGCTCAGCGGCAATAATCGAAGGTTCCGTTAACCCAATAAAGCGGCTGTCATGGTAACGCTGCTTAGCATGCCCAATCGCGGCTCCCTTCATGGGGCCTTCCATCGCACCGGGTCCACAACCGGTACAGATATCCAATTCACGTAAACCGAGCTGACTGCCGACTTCACGTGTGTATTGGTACTCTATTGGGTTTATAGAGTGGCCACCCCAACAGACGACTAAGTTAGGCTCAAGCCCGGTATGGAAGGTGCGGGCATTACGCAGAATACTAAAGACTAAGTTGGTGATGTGACTGGTATCGGTCAGATTGAGCTTCTGTTGCTCTGAAATCTGCATGTTCACGTAAACAATGTCACGCAGAACAGAGAAGAGTAGTTCTTGGATGCCTTTGATGATTTTTTCATCAACAAATGCGTGAGTCGGCGGATTAATCAGTTCGAGTTTTATTCCACGTTCACGACGTGTCACGCTGATATCAAAGGATTTAAATTTTTCTAACAGCTCTTGAGAGTTATCGGTATGACTACCAGCGTTAAGCACGGCCAGAGAGCAGTTGCGATATAGACGATAGAGATCACTGGAAGCGGTCTGTTTTAATTGATCTACCTCTAATTGAGAGAGTAGATTCATGCTGCCTGTAGGGCTAATGTGTGTAATCAAGTTGCCTCCTTAAATGCGCTGTTGCATGCATATGAGAATTACGAGAAGCGATATACATGAGTGACTTGACTATTTTAACTCTACACAGCAAATTCTAATTTAGCTAGGCATTACTTGAAATAAGTTCTTAAATCTTGGGTGCTTATAACCAAACTAACTGGTTTCGACCAACCGATTTTGCCTGCAGCAGAGCCTTATCTGACCGCTCAATCACCTCTTCTGGCACATCGTTGCCAATGAAGGTTGTGGCACCTATCGTGACGGTAATACTAATTTGATTATTTTTGAATTTGAACGGTAGTTCGCTGACAGATTGTTTGATGTTATTCAGAATAAGATTACGCTGTTTCTGCTCACAGTTAGGTAGTAGGATAACAAACTCTTCACCTCGAAAACGGGCAATGAAATCACTTCTTCTGAGCTGATCTTGCATTGTTTTGGCGATAATTTTAAGCGCTTTGTCGCCAGCTAAATGACCAAATTTGTCATTGATCTGTTTGAAGTTATCGATATCAATCATGGCACAACATAAAGGCTGTTGAGATCGTAACCAATCTTTATAGTCCGTATCAATACGCTCAGATAAGGCTGCACGATTGTTCACTTTGGTGAGGTGATCAAGATGCATGCGTTTTTCTTGCTCACCCAATCTTCTGCGGTACTCTTTGGTCTCTTCGTAGAACGCTGAGAGTTGA
This sequence comes from Aliivibrio kagoshimensis, assembly GCF_050337105.1. Taxonomy (NCBI): domain Bacteria; kingdom Pseudomonadati; phylum Pseudomonadota; class Gammaproteobacteria; order Vibrionales; family Vibrionaceae; genus Aliivibrio; species Aliivibrio kagoshimensis. The sequence goes on along the minus strand of NZ_JAKJSQ010000051.1, from coordinate 18,204 downwards.
TTTTCGTTCTGTTTGATCTTTTCAAGTAGCTCTAATTCACGCTCTTCCATCACTTTTTGATGCTCTTCCAGCACTTGAAGTTGTGAGAAGATGTCAGAAAACTCATCTCGGCAAGGGTCTAAATGCTTATTGTTGTTCAGTGTTTCAGACGCCTGGTTAACCAATGAAGAGAACTCTTTACGAAGCTCAGTACGTTTGTCTAAGTGAGATTGACTTTGATTAACGGTGCTATTACTGTTTTTTAGAATCGTGGCTATGCCAGTATTGAGCTTAGTGAGGAATTTTTGCGACGAGTGGCGTTCTTGATGAGTTCCGCTGATCACCAGCTTTAATGTTTCGAGTGAGAGCTCAATTAACGATTGGGCATCCACACCGAGCAGTAACTCTTTTTGAATACCAATTAATCGAGAGCCAGATTCACAGGCAAAATCAAGTTCAGAAATCAACACCAGAAGTTGTTCGGAAAGTTGTTTTTGTTGATTTTGGCTTAGCTCTTGATTTGGGGCGATACTCTGCTCATGCCCAATCGAGATAAATCGAATGGAGCGATCATAGAGCTTTAACAGATGTAATACACGATCAACAGAGCTTCGATTATTCGAATGCTTGAGTAAATCGCGCAAATCTCTTTTCAGCTGTGGAGGTAGGCCTCTAAACCTTTGAAGAGTTTCACCGCTTTGATTAATCTGTTCATCAATCTGTGGTAATTCCGAAGTCACAATAAATAAAGACCTTAAAAACAATTACTGCCAAATAGTCGGGACGCTTTGGCTAAAAATATGACTCAATATAATGCTATATAGAAATAGCTAACGTTTGTCCCACATTGGTTTGATTAGAATATCAATAAGGTATTCAAATTAATATCCCTGAACGGTAGAAAAAGTGATTAAGCATGATATAACGTAAAAAACCACATTAAATTCATTCTGTTAAACCGTTCTCTTTCATCGTTTATGTGATTTTACGCACATTACATCAACTTATCTCTGAAGATTGAACTTTGATCAACCCTGATTCAATAGCCTGTTGGCACGCTGTTCGAATATCTGATGTCGCAAAACTGGCCGCGGGTGCATTGTCTATCGCACTTAGATGCACCCAGTGACTGAGCAATTCACCGCTGTCGATGTTCTGAGCAAATTGAGTTGCCATTAATAGAATATCGATTAACTCTTTATCGTTGATTGCGGTATAAGCTTTAGATAAAAATGGATAATCGGCTAAACCTACGTTTAAACTTCGGTCAATATCACTGTTTGGCTTGAAATTATCCACGTAGCCTTGAATTTTATCAAAAAGCTGTTTAGGAGATTGAGAGTGTTCCCCCTTCTGTTCAATGTACAAAAAGGTTGCATCGGAGAAGTGGTAAATACGATTCGGTTTTTGTATGTTCTCTTTCAAGTATCCACCAAACTCTTTCTCTAAGTCGAGTGCTTGCTGGTAGCCATTTTTTAAGTAGATAGGACGAAGAAACGGAAACTCAATAAGGGCAAAACTTAATCGATCACTTAAGGGTTCATTAATCAACTCCCTTAGGTGCCACTGCTCAATCTGATATTTATCACTTTGTGGTGAATCAGGAAGATGTGGGGTTAACAGGCGGAGGTTTCTCAGTCCACTTCGAGGGTGAGTAAAGAACTCTTGGTGTAAAAAGTTAAGTTGAGTCGTCAGGGTTCGATTCTTTCTGATAAATAGGATAAAAATGGCGATTAGGATCAACACAATGCTTAACAACACCAGAGAGATGTTTTTCATATGCTGAAGATCAGTCGATTTATCCTTTAATTGCTGCTCTAAGCCTCGATAGTGGATGGTCTTTTCTATGATCTCTTTTTGTTGTCGAAATACATCTTCATTGATCTCATTTTGAGTCGCTTGTTTCTGTGCAAACAGTTTTTCAAATGTGCGTTGAGCCTGCAGCGCGGCAGAGTAGTTCTTATCCGCTTCAAAGGCAATGGATTGTAATTGAGTGCCTTGAAGCAGCAGTTCATTTTTATGGCTGTTGTTAGTAATCTCTTTAGCCACTAAAAGCCCACTCTCTATTACTGTAATAGCGTGCGAGTTATCCCCTTCAACCAAAAGAAGTTGAGAACGTTGGAACTGGGCTCTAACTTGCAAGCTTTTCACTTTTGAAAAAGTAATCAATCTTTCTGCTTGGTTTAGGTACTGCTCACTTAATTCATAGTTATTCAGCAAGTAGTAAATATTGGCAATATCTAATCGTAGGTCAATCACATTGGTAAGGTTTTGCTTTTTCTGATTCTGCTCTTGGTCTAACACATTGAAATAGTGCACTAACGCAAGGTTATAACGACCCTGTTTAAAATAGATTTCTGCCATTAAGCTCAACACATCAGCCAGAGTAGTGTTGTCGTTATAGCGCGAATAAAATTCAGCGGCTTGTGAGGCGTACTCTAAAGATTTATCCATCACTTGTCGGTGAAAAAACAGCTGAGCTAACAGGTAGTTTGATCGAGCAAGCTGGCCACTGTTGTTCTCTGAAACTGCCAACCAGTATGAGGATAATAGCTCAGTTAATGCTTGGTCATACTTTTTTAACGATAAGAAGTGTAAACCAATTGATAGGTGGTATTTGGTGGTAAGTTGAGGGTCATCAATATTTTCTAGGTAGCTAAATGCACGTTGATAAAGATAGATTGCTTGCTGATTTTTCTGTTGAAAAGACTCTACTTCAGCGCTTAATAGAGATTGATGAAACCACAGTTCTTCGTATTGCCGTTTATCTTTTTGAGAGCTTTCAATAGAGGTCGCCAGCTCAGTAAGAGATTGTAGAGTTACCTCTGGTTTTTGATAGAGACTCCAGTCGATGTCTGTGATGATAAATTGAGACATTAAAGAGAGAGGGATTAACTTTTGATCTACGGCTACTCTCTTTGAAGCACTGGCAATGACTAATGCTTCATGCAAACGCCCTAACTTATGCAGTGCGAGGGCTTGAATCTGCAACGCCTCAATCATGTTGGTTGGCGTACGTTCAGCCAAGTTTGATTCATCTTCATTATGCGAATTTGGCTTTTCAGCAAACTCAGTTTTTCTTTTGACAGAGATAAAACGCTCAGCAATAAGGTAAGCCTGCTCTGGCGTAGTATCGAGCAGTAAGTAGGCATCGGTAAGTGTTGGAGACGAGTACTCTTTTGCCTGAGTTAAAGCAGGCAGTAGCAATAAGCATATGGAAAAAATACAGACCGAAAATTTCATTATCATTTGTACTATTTGAGAGTATGCATTCATATTAATGAGCAATTAAATAAAGTCCAATGTGCTAGCTGAAGTTGTCTAGCACATCCTGTTTTCACTGATTATTGGCGGGATAAACGGTAATTTGTTTTTGGCATGTTGTTAATGGAGGAGCGATATGGGTTGATATCCAACCCGCCACGCCGAGTATACCGGGCGTATACACTGAGCTGTTCGGGCTGACAATATTTGATGATGTCAGTAAAAATACGTTCAACACACTGCTCATGAAACTCATTGTGCTGTCGGAATGAGACCAAGTAACGCAATAGCTTCTCTTGATCAATTTGATGACCAGTATAACGGATCTCGACACTGCCCCAATCTGGTTGGTTGGTGATCAAGCAGTTGGACTTTAATAAGTGGCTGTGCAGTGATTCTGTGACCTTCTCTTCACCTGTTGAATCGGCTAATAGGGTGGGATCGAATTCATATCCATCTATCTCGATATCTTGCTCATCAATACAACGACCAGACAAGTTGGTAATAGTCTGGCCTGAAATATCATCTACTGAGTGCAGTACAACGTTGACTTGCTCACCTGCACAGTGACTAAGATCTTTGATGAGCGTCTGTTCGACCTCTTGCCAACTCTCAAATCGAGTTTGGTTAAAACTGTTGAGGTAGAGCTTAAACGATTTAGATTCGATTAAGTTTGGGCTAGTGGCAGGCAGAGTGACATCACCAATAGCTACTTGGGGCAGGCCTTTTGAGTTGAGCCAAGATATCTCATACAAGGTCCAAATATCGACACCAAAAAAAGGCAAGGTCTCTCCAAGGGCTAAATCATCACGATTTAAGCTTCTAGGTACGGGTTGCAGGAGTGTAGGCTGGTAGTGCTCTTGGTAGTCAGTTTTTTGACCAAGGGTTAATCCTGCTAACGCTTTTGAACCTGAATATTTGCTCATACTGTCTTTCACTAAAATAGATTAGAATAGACGCAGTTTACTGAATGAGTGGTTGAGTGTCATTACTCCTCTGCTTGTCACATTAAAAATTATTCAAAGAGTGGAGTTGGAAATGAACCAAACAGTAACTCAATCACTGAGTGAATTAGGCCAACGTTATGTTTTTGCTTGGAAAGAAATTAAGGATAGCCTACCAATATCAGAAGAGATGGTAGGACTCGCTTCACCATGCATTATAAACGAAAGTGCACACGCGGTTGAGTGGCAACCTGTTCATCGAGAAGAGAACGCAAACTTTTCGAATGTCGAAGAGGGGATGGATATCTTAATTCACCCTGATTGTATTGAGTTTTATTGCAGTCAGTTTAGTGCGGATATGCAGGCCTCATTTGATAGTAATGTGATTACGTTACTGCAGGTATGGAGTGATGAAGATCTGGTTCGTTTACAGCAGAATTTGATTGGTCACCTAGTGACACAACGACGACTGAAATTAAAACCCACCCTGTTTATTGCAACCACAGATGAAGAGCTAGAAGTGATCTCTATTTGCAATATTAGTGGTGAGGTTATTTTAGAAAAGCTGGGTACCAAACAGAGAAAGGTTTTGAGCGAGAACTTGTGCCAATTTTTGAATAAACTTAAACCGGTTGTGGCTGCATAGATGATAGCGATTGAATTACAGTTTGAGTGTTTTGATAACACCACAGTGACCGCCGTTGATCAGGCGATTAACCGTCTGATTGAAGCATGGCGTTATAATGGACAGATTTTGGGGAGAGAGTTCCCAATTGTCATGGGGGATGGCGATTTTAGAGTGAGGGTAGTTTGCCCTGAAGAAGAGAGTCTCCAAGCTAGCTATAACTCTGATTTTGTTAATCTGAGTATCAAACGGCTGTCTGAAGCTATGCTGTTATCCCCCAAAGCCAAACTATTGGGACGAGATATTAACTCAGAAGAGTCTGCTGATGACCAGGCGCCAAGCTGGCAAGTTATTTATACTACCTACCTACACACTTGTTCACCACTTCGTAGTGGTGACACCTTGATGCCTATTCCGTTATACCGCAATCCAGCCACTTTTAATGGCGATCATAAATCCGTGATCAAATGGCAAACAGAGTGGCAGGCGTGTGATGAGGTGCAGATGGCAGATGCTTGTGCGGCAAAGTTTGCGGCAGTAAGAGAGATATCTGATGTCAGTAGCGACTTGTTTCGACGGGGTTGGGACATACGCGGTCGAATTGAGCATTTAACCAAAATCCCAACGTATTACTATCAGTATCAGGTTGGAGGCACCAGTTTAAAAGAGCAACAAGATCGTCACTGTCCTAAATGTGATAAGGCGTGGAGAGTGGAGACAACTCTGCATGACATTTTTGATTTTAAATGCGATGAGTGCCGAATTGTCTCTAATTTATCGTGGGATTTTCAGTAATATGAAAACGTAACGAGACGTCTATTTTACTTTTTCACTTTGGCTAAAATGCGATCAAGATTGTTGGCAAATTCACGACGGTCGGTCTGAGATAAGGTACTTGGTCCACCCGTTTGAATCCCACTTGATCGTAACGTATCCATGAAATCACGGATATTAAGTCGCGCTTTAATGGTTTCAATGGTGTAGAGCTCTCCTCTTGGGTTGAGGGCTAGCCCTCCTTTCTCTATCACCTCTGCTGCTAAGGGAATGTCAGCAGTAATCACCAAATCTCCCCGCTCAATTCGTTTTACAATTTCATCATCAGCAACATCAAATCCAGACTCAACGCGTAGTGAACGAATGTTGGCAGCAGCTGGAACTGCAATACTGTGGTTTGCGACTAACGTGAGCATCAGACCTGTACGCTCAGCCGCTCTGAAAAGTGTCTCTTTAATGACTTTTGGACAGGCGTCTGCATCGACCCAAATATGCATATTAGTTTTTTCCTTTACTTTCTAGCTCGGCAACCCGTTGTGTCAGAGCGATAAGCTGCTGTTCGAGTTGTTCAATTTTCTGTTGATCACATATTGTGGAATTAGGAACCTCAATTTTCGGCAGGTTCTTGCCAGACTTCCATGCTTGTAGCGCCATGATAATAGCAGGCATCGGAACGGGGCTCGTTAGACGAGCTTTTACTAACGCCACGCTCGGTTTTTTGCCTTCATCCGTTAATGTTTGCATTATTGTTTCTAGTTGCGGGGTGATCTCATGCATGTTGTTGTTCTCTTGTTGTCTCTTTTCTAAGCAATATGATAACCAATTGCTATTGAGCTGCACACTGTTAAGAGGAAGGAAATCGAACAATAATGATAATTGGCTTATTGCAGTGTAAGAGATCCGCTATTTGTGCGTGGGAGATTGCGCTGACCTTAATGGGTTTTTATGTAGTAATTGATTGTAACTTATTGTAATTAATTGATTTTATGGTTGGTCAGGATAGCCAGTCGATGACTGGCTCTATAAATGTGATTCGGGTCTATTGTCGAAAAAAAGTAAAAGCGTAATCTTATTGGTGTCGGAAGGATACTGACACTGGAATAGAAAATGACCCAATGGATGTGGGGTGTCTCAGGATGAGGCAATCTAAGGATAAGAGATAGGTAGCTCAGGAAGAGTTATCAGTACGGAAGCTTTGGACATTAAATGGATGTAATAGTGGCTCGGATAGCGACTAGCAGGATGCAGAAGGATACCTCTAGGATAGAGGGTTGGATTAGCTTCAGGATGAAGTCAAGGACACCGTTCAAGGAATAAATGAGAGCGTCAATACGGGATTGTTGACAGGTCATGGATAGGGCCGAAAAGGACACCACTAGGACAGTGATGTTATGGAAGATCTGATGGAATCAGAATACTATCAAGGATTTGATGCAAGGAGCACCTCAATGTAGCTGGATTGCTGCGAGTGAGACTAAAGGCCCGATATACTTAGGTATATCGGGCCTATTCTTTTTTGGGCGCTGAATTATTCACCCGGCATGCGGTGTGGAGGGAGTGTGAAGTGCGCTGGTCGAAACCCTTTCATAATTAACGTCCCCTGATAACAGTCGTCACCGATGGCTGAAAACTCAAACAGATATTGTGTATGGAAGCTTTTACGTCCATCAGGCAGTCGCAGCTTATAGCCCCCCCTAGAGACATTCAGAAGTTGTAAACTCATCTGCTTGCAGTGACGTTGAATCGCCAGGTTGGCCAATTCACTTTGACGATGTTGCTGCCAAAAACCGTATCCAATAAAGCTAAACAGTAAAATCGCCAATAAGTTATCCATATGACTACTGAGCCTGCTTAGTATTATTTTGCAACGCTTCCAGTGCCCCAACTAGCTTAGGGTCAGCATCACTATGTATGAGGTATAACATGGTCATTCGTAGTACGGGCTGCATGACCAAGTCGGCAAAAATTTGATTGAAAAGGTTTTGATCACCCGTTTGAGCCAGACGTAATAAAAACGTGGTTGCCGTGGCTTGATCTTGCAGTGCAGTCCAGCAGCGGCCAACGATGGCGACGAGTATCTCTGGGTGACTAAAGCGTTGGTTTGAAAGAATTAATGTGATTGCTGATTGTAAAATCTTTTGATCCGCCCCTGCTAGCGCCCGAACCAGTGCTGACATTAAAAAAAGATCAGGGTTGGTTTGTTGAGACTCTTGTATTAAACGCTCTTCCACTCTTAACGCCAGTTTTTCGGCGATATCACAATGCTCTAAACAGCCTAATATGGCATAGAGCGGCTCTGCTGGGAGGTGAGGGAGTGCTTTACGCACTAATACGTTGTTTTGCTCTTGGTGCAAGCGACAGCAGACATCAGCAAACCCCTGTAACCCTACCGTTTGCCAGTTGTTCCATCCTAAGCTGCCCGTTAAGTAGTGCTGAGCGTGCTCATAATACTGGCTACTTGATTGCTGTAAGTTAACCCTAAGTTGGCTAGTAAAAAGTGCCATCTTGTCATCTTTAGGTTTAAAAATGTAGGGATTGTTGGCGAGTTTATCTTGTTGCTCTTGACTCGGTTCTGCCTGTAGATTGGCTCCCGTGGCTTCAATGACAAATTTGATGAAGTTACCCATATCCCCTTGAATTAATAAGCTACGCTCATCCAAAGGTAGGCGCAAAAACCAAATCCATGGTTCAGGCTGTTCAAGTTGCGGATTCCAGAAAGCAACGGCTAAATGAGCGTGCCTTTGTAGTGGAAATGGGTAGGGTTGTTGACCCGCTTCGACAGCTTGAAACTGTTTTGTATCGATAGTCTGCACTCTACGGCCGAGATCGAAAATTTGATACTGGCTGCCAGCGTGATGAAAAAGTTCGGTTAAAGAGTGAATTGTATCCATGATATTCATTACTTGTATTAAGATAGTGAGATTATAGGGAGAATTACCGTTAAATGGTAACCTTAGTGAATAAAGCGCGATAGAGATTACGTTATGAATAGAAAAAATGAACTGATTATCAATCTACTCGATCAAATTGAATTGGTTCTTAGGCGTTATGACATGTGGCAGAGTGAGCCGCCAAGTTTAACTGCCTTAACCAGTGTTGAGCCATTTTCTGTGGATACACTAAGTTGTGAGGAGTGGTTACAGTGGGTGTTTATTCCCAAACTGCACGAGATGATCGATGTGGGTGAAGAGTTACCAGTGGGATTTGCTATCTCTCCCTATGTTGAAGAGACCATGATGGGCAGCGAGGGTGGAAAGAGAGTGCATCAGCTCTGCGTCGAGTTAGACGAAGTGGCTAGGGTGATTCATTAATGATCATAGAGCCAGAAGCAACAGAGAGCCTAGTGATTGAACCTGTGGTGCTCGAGATTGTCTATCAGGATGAGTTTCTGGTGGCGGTGAATAAACCAGCAGGAATGCTTGTGCACCGCTCTTGGTTAGATCGCCACGAAACACGCTTTGTGATGCAAACATTAAGAGATCAAATTGGTCAGCATGTCTTCCCGTTGCATCGATTAGATCGTCCAACCTCAGGGGTGCTTTTTTTTGCGCTTTCAAGTGAAATTGCCTCTAAGGTGATGCCACTGTTTGCCAGTCGTGAGATCAAGAAAACCTATCATGCTATTGTCAGGGGGTGGATCACGGAGGCGGCGGTATTGGATTATCCTCTGAAAGAGGAGCAAGATCGTATTGCGGATAAAAAGGCGACTAAAGAGCCGGAAGCAAAAGAGGCGATTACCGCCTATCGCCCTCTTGCAGAGATCGAAGTTCCTTTCTCCACAGGCCGATTCCCAACCAGCCGTTATTCGTTGATAGAGATGAAGCCACACACAGGGCGTAAGCATCAATTGCGAAGACACATGCACCACCTTAGCCACCCCATAATAGGTGATACCAGTCATGGTGATGGACGTCATAATCGTCTTTTTCGAGAGCATTATGATTGTCACCGTTTAATGCTTCACGCGTCTGAGTTGAGCTTTATTCATCCAATCACGGATAGGCCGGTAACGATTAAGGCGGAGTTTGATGAGGTATGGCAACGCTTAATGACAAGGTTTGAATGGTCAATTAAGTAGAGGGCGAGTACGAAAGTTAGGTTCGCGATCTTTCGTACTCAATTCAGAGACTATTTTAGCTTCTCTAGGTCCGCTTCAATTTCAGCTATTTTACTCGATACTACTTTCTCTAAATGACGAAGATCGACCAAGATTTTCTTTTTAAGATCGACTGGAGCAGGAGCTTGGCGAGTAATTTTATTCAACTCATCAATGATCAAAGTAAGGTTTCGGTTAATCTCCGTGACCTCTTTGTATCGACGGTCACTGCTGTTCACTAATACATTTTTGTGTTGGCGAGGGTATTTATATTTTACGCTTTTCGCTAAAAAATCACCTTTCTCTTTAACAAAATAGATTTTTAAAATATCTGTTTGTGACTCTTGGCGAAGTGAGTAACGTTCAATTTTCTCTGGCTCAGTTATGCCTAAACCTTTGAGGTGTGGATACATAGAAACCCCATTTCTGTAAGTGGAAGGTAAAATTAGTGTTACAAAAAATAACTCTAGCAGTAGATGTTGCTAGGTTATAGCCATTTTTTAAAACAAAGCAAAGAGTTGTGGAGAAGATCGCTCTTATTTCTCTAATAAGAGCGATTTTTTGAGACGTGACTTTTATTCAGAATCTTCGAGCTGTTGGATATTTTTTAATAGGGCTGATTGTACTTCTGTTTGTTGCTCAAGAGTTAAAGGCGTCCCTTGTTCTGAAGTGACAATAAAGAGATCCTCTGCCCGTTCTCCAATGGTGGATATTTTTGCCGCATGGAGGTTAATATTAAGCGATGATAACGTCACACTAATGATAGTGAGTAGCCCTGGCGTGTCTAAAGCAACCAGTTCTAGTAGCGTTCTTTTTCCTGTTTTGGTAGGAAGAAAGTCGGCTTTGGTTTTTACATTGAAGTGCTGTAAGTTTCTTGGGGTTCGGCGTATTCGTATCTCAGAGGGCGCCTCTTGCTCAAGTATGGTCGTTAGCTGCTCAACAATAGCAGGATGACGATCGAGTTCAATAAGCTGGTTTTTATTATCAAGAATAATAAAAGTATCCAGAGAGTAACCATCTTTACTGGTCATGATCTGAGCATTTAAAATGGTGAAATTACGGCGATCTAACTCAGCAACAACCGAAGCAAACAGTTTTGGTTTATCTTTGCTGTAAACAAACAGTTCAGTACCACCTCTTGCAGATTCATTACTGATTAAGATCAGTGTTTTGTTGCTATTATGTTTAAGCAGATAGGAGGTATGCCAAGTGATCTGCTTTGGGGTGTGCCGTAGAAAGTAGTCGGCTTTAAACCTACGCCATAATAGCTCAATCTCTCTCGGCGTGAAGTTTTCACTGCGCAGCTGGGCTGAAGCGATAAATTGATTGTGACGAATACGTTCACGTAGATCCGGCGGATTCTCTAAACCGCGTCTAAGGGCACGTTGAGTGGAGTAGTAGAGCTCCGCAATTAAGGTTCTTTTCCAGCTGTTCCATAAATCAGGATTAGTCGCACATATATCGGCAACCGTTAAGCAGACAAGATAATCGAGATAGTCCTCTTCACGAACCGTTTTGGCAAATTCGGTGATCACTTCTGGGTCGTAAATATCTCGCCTTTGTGCCGTTACTGACATCAGAAGGTGATTTTTGACCAACCATGAGACCAGTTTTGCTTCAGGCTTAGAGAAGTCATGGTCAATACAGAACTCATAAGCATCAACGGCACCAATTTCAGAGTGATCTCCCCCTCGGCCTTTACCAATATCATGGAAAATAGCCGCTACGATCAGCAGATCTTTTCGGATGATTTTTGGGTAGACATCACAGCAGATAGGGTGACGCTCTTTATACTCAGGCTGTGAAAATTTATTGATGTGATTAAGCAGTCGCATGCTGTGTTCATCAACGGTGTAAACATGGAATAGATCAAACTGCATCTGGCCAACAATTTGACTCCATTGAGGAAGGTAAGCGGGCAGAACGCCTAATTTGTGCATTAAACTGAATGCTTTGATGAGTGCATTCGGATGGCGAAGCAGGGCGATAAATTTCTCTTTGGCTTCTGGTATTTCACATAAAAATTTATTAAGGCGCCTGCGTGCGGTTCTTAACTGCCGCAATGTCGGCGGACTGACGCCATCAATGTCCGAATCGTTAGCCACATGCAAGAACATATCAAGAATACTTTCCGGTCTGGCTTGAAAAAGTGCAGGTTTACGTGCTTCGATGAGGCTGCCACGAACTTGAAAGTCATCGTCGATAATGATCGCTTCAGGCTCTTCACCTTTATGCAGTATTGCTTGATCAAACAGCTTTAGTAACATGGTATTGAGCTCTGTTACACGTCGTAATGTACGGTAGAACTCTTTCATCATTCGCTCAACACCGCGGTTACCTTGATCCACAATACCTAAATGTTCAGCGACTTGAGCTTGATGACCAAAGGTGAGGCGGTTGTCATAGCGTTTTAGCTCGAGGTGGAGGGCAAAACGGACTCGCCATAGGTAGTCTTGGCACTCAACTAGCTCTCGAAATTCGGCGTCAGTTAAAAAGCCGTAAACACTCATTTCATGCAGTGATGTCGCCCCGAAATGTCGACGTGCGACCCAACTAAGCGTGTGAATATCTCTTAAACCACCAGGTGTGGACTTAATATCTGGTTCTAGATTGTACGCCGTATCATGAAAGCGGGCGTGTCGCTCACGCTGTTCTGTCAGTTTGGCTTGATAGAAGTCTTCACTTGGCCAAAATTGTGGTGATACAATCGTCTGTTGCAGCTGTTCAAATGTCTCTTCACAGCCAAAAAGAAGTCTGGATTCTTGAAGGTTGGTGGCGACAGTAATGTCCCCTTTACCAACGTCAAAGCACTGCTCAACTGTTCTGACACTGTGGCCAACTTCTAAGCGGAGGTCCCATAAAAAAGTGAGAAACTCACTGACAGTTTCGCCGAGAGGCTCAGACAGTTGGGATTCGGATAGGATAAGCAGATCGATGTCTGACAGTGGGTGTAACTCTTCTCTACCATATCCACCTACTGCGACTAATGCGAGTTTATTTATGCTGTCGAGCTGGTAGTGAGACCAAAGGCGTCTGAGCAGTTTGTCGATATATTGTGAACGCTCTAGTACTAAAATATCTACCGCACCACGTTCAATAAATTGTTGCTTTTGCTGTTCAGAAAATAGGTCCAGTTGCTCACGGATATAGTGAGATGTGATCTGTTGCTGGCTTAAATTGTCGGGAGTAATGAGAGTGTTAAGCATAGCGTTCCTTGCAGCTTAGTTGAGTCATTGAGCTAGATTAAGCAGTTCAACATTTTACAATGAACTGCTCAAATGATGTCGCGCAGGGTTACTTATTATTGAAGAATCTCGGTATATTCTCATCAGAGCGTAAAGTGAGCACTTCACAACCATTTTTGGTCACTAACAAAGTGTGCTCCCATTGTGCGGTATTTTTTCCATCGACGGTATACACGGTCCAGCCATCAGCTTCATCAACGACACAACCAAACTTACCCGCGTTAATCATCGGTTCAATGGTGAAACACATTCCCTCTTTTAATACGGTTTTATCGTTATTTTTATAGTGCACAACTTGAGGGTCTTCATGGAAGCCTTTACCTATGCCATGGCCACAAAAATCTCGAACAATGGAGTATTTATTCTTTGGGTTTTTCTTATTATTATTTTTAATGTACTTCTCAATCGCGGTGCCTATTTCGCCAAGTTTAGCGCCAGGACGAACTTTTCGCATACCAACATAAAGAGACTCTTGAGCAACACTGCACAAGCGGCTGTTAGGTTGCGTTACTTCACCCACCAAAAACATTTTTGATGTATCGCCGTGATAACCAACAGGTCGAGTGTCTAAGTTTGCGTCAGGATCATCCGGAATAATGACCGTAATATCGACATTTAGAATATCGCCACTTTTTAAGACTGCAGGTTTTAGTTCACCAGAAGAACCTTGCTCATCGTTAGACGCTGGTATGCCATGGCAGACAACGTGATTGATCGAAGTGCAGATAGATTTAGTAAAACCATGATAGTTTAACGGTGCAGAGTAGGCGTTATTATTACGAGCATAATCGTCACAAATCTGGTTGAGTCTTTCGGTAGTTACCCCTTCAACAATGTAGGGTTCAATCATCTCTAATACGTCCGCGGCAAGTTTGCCCGCAATTCGCATCTTTTCTATCTCTTCCGAGGTTTTTATTATTACGGCCATTTTATATTCTCTACTAGCGACAAGTATGCAATCAAACTATGTTACCAGTGACGAAGCAATGAGGAAACTCTAGAGTAAAAAATGATGATAATAGTGGATATTGGTGGTCGTTTTATGGTATAAAGCGCGCCGGATTCATGATCTTTGGATTGTGCGTTCGAACATAAATTACTTTAAATCACACACATTCCGACACATGTTCCGGGGTGCCGTACAGTTTGATTCTCAAGCTAATAAGGTCGGTAACATGGGGAGTGTGGAGGCCTAACCCCATAGAGGAATTATTAAATGGCTACTGTATCAATGCGCGACATGCTTCAAGCTGGTGTTCACTTCGGTCACCAAACTCGTTACTGGAACCCAAAAATGAAGCCTTTCATTTTCGGTGCACGTAACAAAGTTCATATCATCAACTTAGAATCTACTGTTCCAATGTTCAACGAAGCACTTGCTGAGTTAGGCAAAATTGGATCTCGTAAAGGTAAGGTTCTTTTTGTTGGTACTAAGCGTGCCGCATCTGAAGCTATTAAAGAAGCTGCAATCGAGAGCAACCAGTACTACGTAAACAACCGTTGGTTGGGTGGTATGTTGACTAACTACAAAACTGTACGTCAGTCAATCAAACGTCTAAAAGAGTTTGAAGCACAGTCTCAAGATGGCACTTTCGAAAAAATCACTAAGAAAGAAGCGCTAATGCGTACTCGTTCTATGGAAAAACTAGAGCGTTCTCTAGGCGGAATCAAAAACATGGGTGGTCTTCCAGACGCACTTTTTGTTATTGATGCTGATCACGAACATATTGCGATTAAAGAAGCAAACAACCTAGGTATCCCAGTATTTGCTGTTGTTGATACTAACTCTGACCCAGATGGCGTTGACTACGTAATCCCAGGTAACGATGACGCAATCCGCGCTATCAAACTTTACCTAGGCTCTGCTGGCCAAGCTGTAACTGAAGGTCGTAACCAAGACCTAGTAGTTCAAGCTGAGCAAGACGGTTTCGTAGAAGAAGCTAAATAATTTCACTTAGTGAAAATGATTTAGCTCACTCCTGGTGAGTCTCTTAACTTTTAAAGTTAAGCATAGTTAGCAGGGGCCGGTATTCTGGCCCCTGATTTTTAATTTTCCATTTAATGGAATTATCGAGGATTAAACAATGGCAACTGTTACTGCTGCTCTAGTTAAAGAACTGCGCGAACGTACTGGCGCAGGCATGATGGATTGTAAAAAAGCGCTTGTTGAAGCGAATGCTGATATTGAATTAGCGATCGAGAACATGCGTAAAAGTGGCGCGGCTAAAGCAGCTAAAAAAGCGGGTCGTGTTGCAGCTGATGGTGTAATCTTAATTAAAGAAGCGGCAGGTGTTGCTGCTATTCTTGAAGTTAACTGTGAAACTGACTTCGTTGCAAAAGATGCAAGCTTCCTTGCATTCTCTAACGAAGTTGCAGAAACAGCACTAGCTGAGAAACTAGATACAGCGGCACTTCAAGCTAAATTTGAAGAGCAACGTGCTGCACTAGTTGCTAAAATCGGTGAGAACATGAGCATCCGCCGTGTTGAATACATCGAAGGCGATGTGGTTGGTTCTTACCGTCACGGTGAGCGTATTGGTGTGGTAGTTGCTGCTTCTGATGCAGACGCAGAGACTCTTAAGCAAGTTGCAATGCACGTTGCTGCTTCTAAACCTGATTACGTTACTCCTGATGACGTACCAGCTGATGTTGTTGCAAAAGAAAAACAAATTCAAATCGATATCGCTATTCAGTCTGGTAAGCCAGCTGAAATCGCAGAGAAAATGGTTGTTGGCCGCATGAAGAAATTCACTGGCGAAGTTTCTCTGACAGGTCAAGCGTTCGTAATGGACCCTTCTCAAACTGTTGGTCAAATGCTTAAAGCTAAAGGCGCGACAGTAACTAACTTTATCCGCTTAGAAGTGGGTGAAGGTATCGAGAAAGCTAGCGAAATGAGCTTTGCAGACGAAGTTGCACTAGTTCAGAAAGGTTAATCCTAGTTATTTAGGTTAACATTAAGGACCGTGGCCAAGGCTGCGGTCTTTTTATAATTATCAATAAACAAATCTCTTTGAAAGGTAAATTCATGACTACTAACCCAAAGCCGACTTATCAACGTATTTTGCTTAAACTTAGTGGCGAGGCCCTTCAAGGAAATGAAGGTTTTGGCATTGACCCAACCATTCTTGACCGTATGGCTCAAGAGATAAAAGAGTTAGTTGAACTGGGTGTTCAAGTTGGCGTCGTGATCGGTGGTGGCAACTTATTCCGTGGTGCTGGTCTAGCTGAAGCGGGTATGAACAGAGTTGTGGGTGACCACATGGGGATGCTAGCAACAGTAATGAATGGCCTAGCGATGCGTGATGCACTGCACCGTGCTTATGTGAACGCGCGAGTGATGTCAGCTATTCCACTAAAAGGTGTATGCGATGATTATAATTGGGCTGACGCGATAAGCCAGTTACGCACAGGCCGAGTGGTGATATTCTCAGCAGGAACGGGTAACCCTTTCTTTACTACAGACTCTGCAGCGTGTTTACGCGGTATTGAGATTGAAGCTGATATCGTACTAAAAGCGACGAAAGTAGATGGTGTCTTTGATTGCGATCCTGTCGCTAACCCTGAAGCCAAACTTTATGATAAGCTTAGTTATAACACGATTTTAGAAAAAGAATTAAAAGTCATGGATTTAGCTGCATTTACGCTAGCACGTGACCATAACATGCCAATTCGCGTATTCAATATGAATAAACCAGGTTCACTTCGCCGCGTCGTTTTGGGTGAAGCTGAAGGTACATTAATTTCTGATTGTGATTGATATTGACTGTCTTCAGTCAATGATTAACGAATGTATAGGATGATATTGTGATTAACGAAATCAAACAAGACGCTGAAGAGCGTATGGAAAAAAGCGTAGAAGCGCTAAAGAATAATCTGGCAAAAATCAGAACAGGCCGTGCACACCCGAGCTTATTACAGGGGTTAAGTGTTGAATATTACGGTGCAGCGACACCAATCAATCAAGTGGCAAACATTGTTGCTGAAGATTCTCGTACGCTAGCCATTACTGTTTTTGATAAAGAGTTAGCCCAAGCAGTAGAAAAAGCGATCATGAAGTCAAGCCTAGGTTTGAATCCAATGTCTGCGGGTACCGTTATTCGTGTACCACTTCCTGCATTAACTGAAGAGCGTCGCCGCGAATTTGTAAAAATTGTACGTGGTGAAGCGGAGAATGGACGTGTTGCTATTCGTAACATTCGTCGTGATGCTAACGGTGATGTAAAAGCACTTCTTAAAGAGAAAGAGATCTCTGAAGATGATGATCATCGCGCTCAAGATGAGATCCAAAAACTGACTGATGCTGCGGTTAAGTTAGTTGATTCACTACTTGAAGTGAAAGAAAAAGAGTTGATGGAAGTTTAATTACCTCTACATTAATAGATGAATAAGCGCTGAGTGATAATTGATATAACCATCACTGTGGCGCTTTTTATTTTTGTAAGGAAGGGGCACTATGTCTGATAAAGCCAATGATCCTGTACTGAATTCTCAGTCATTACCACAACATATTGCCATCATCATGGATGGTAATGGTCGCTGGGCGAAATCAAAAGGCAAAGCACGAGTCTTTGGCCACAAAGCGGGCGTTGAGGCCGTACGAGGCACCATTGCGGCTGCGAATAAGTTAGGGATCACCGCGGTCACTCTTTTTGCATTTAGCAGTGAAAATTGGCGCAGACCAGAAGAAGAAGTGAGCCTATTGATGGAGCTGTTTATGACAGTCCTATCACGTGAGGTGAAACGACTTCATAAAAATGGTATCCAGTTACGAATTATCGGTGATAAGAGTCGATTTAGTTCTCGTTTACAGAAGAAAATTAAAGAGGCCGAAGCGTTAACTTGCAATAATTCTGGGCTCATACTCAATGTTGCTGCCAACTATGGTGGTAAGTGGGACATTACCCAAGCGGTAAAAACCATTGCTGAAGATGTAAAATCTGGCACGATTGACATTGAGGATATCAGTGAATCTTTGATCGGTTCGCGTATTGAGATGTCTGATGAGCCTGATGTCGATCTGTTGATCAGAACCGGTGGTGAGTGCAGAATTAGCAACTTTGTGTTGTGGAAGTTAGCATACGCTGAAATGTACTTTACCGAGCAGTTCTGGCCAGAGTTTAACGAAGAGAGTCTAGTGGCTGCTGTTGCCTGGTTTGTTAACAGAGAGCGACGTTTTGGATGTACAAGTGAACAAGTGCGATCGTTAATGGAAAGAGCGTCGTAGTTACCACTATAAATTTCATTATAATAATAAGATGTATCTAACTAACCTTTGCC
>NZ_JAKJSQ010000050.1:0-32077 GCF_050337105.1 Aliivibrio kagoshimensis | reverse complement strand
CTTAAGAACTTTAGATTAATATTTACGGAAATAGGACAAATTTACGCTTGATGAGATATGGATAATAAAATTAAAACTGAAGCCAAAGAGAAGATCCACATACCTTTGCCACGATCTCACAAGGATGGTCACCTGTTTGAGATACACAACAACGTGGTCGATTGGATTAATCAATACCAACATTTTAAAGGAGTGACAAAAAGCATTTCAGAATTGCTTAACCTCATTTCATTGCAAGGCTTTTCTAGCAAAGATGGTATGGTTTCAACCACTGAAATTATTGATGCTACCGATGGACATTTAACCCGAGCAGCTATCCAGCAACGGTTAAGAACGGCGGTCAATATTGGTCTATTCAAACAGTACCCAGTTAAGTTTGATCACGGACTTGCAGGCAAAACGATGCTGCATAAATTTGTCAATCCTTCTCAATTGATTTCTGTATTAGGATCCACCAGTTTACGATCAGAGCAGAGTGATGCTCAAGATCGCCAAAAACGATCAAAAGCATTGGCACAAACTAAGGTAAATCATAGCCTTCTAAATGAGCACGGCTTAGGTACACCCCCTTCGATGAGAGACGAAGCGGAACAATTTGTTGTTTCTCCTACCAACTGGGCTGGTATCATCGATCAAGCGCTAGCTCCACCTAGAACAAGAAAAAGTTATCAGAAGTCCATGGTATCAATTTCAGGGACCAAAGCAGTCATTGAGACACGATCTTCTAAAAACATCATGACAGTTGATGACTTAATGACACTCTTTGCGCTGTTTACACTTACCGTTCAATATCACGATTATCATCAAGAAGAGTACCAAATTCAAAACCGCGTGATGGCAAATAAAACCCCAATTTACATCACCGATATCCTTGCACTTCGTGGTAAAAAAGACAGTGGGCCGGCTAGAGATTCGATTCGTGACAGTATTGACCGCATTGAATACACTGACTTCCAATTGCACGAACTCACTGGTCGATGGCTAAGTGAAAACATGCCTGAAGGGTTTAAGAGTGATCGATTTAGATTCTTAGCAAGAACGATCACTGCATCAGATGAAGCCCCAAGAGAGGGCGATGATGGTGAGATCAAGATAAAACCCAACTTGTATATTCTGGTGTGGGAACCATCATTTTTTGACGAATTATTAACCAAAGATTACTTTTTCTTGTTCCCTCCTGAAATTCTGCGCCAACATACCTTGGTATTTCAGCTCTATACGTTCTTCAGAAGCCGTCTGTCGCGTCGAATGTCTGATTCTATGCTGTTGAGTGAATTAAACCAAAAATTGGCTAGAAACATCGAATGGAGACGTTTTTCGATAGATCTGATCCGTGAACTTAAAAAACTGTCTGAGAAAACGGTTGCTGATACCCTTTTTGCTGTCAACCTTTGGGGTTATCACTTGACGGTAGAACAGTTAGATTCTGATGGAAAACACTCCGATTACCAGATTGATATTCGTTGTGATCCTGAAGAAGTCATTCGCTACTCTCGAGCACGAACGACTAACGCGGGCAAACGTAACATGGCGCCAACCCTACCAAACCCACTACGTAATGAAATCATACCCAGACAGAAATTGGATGAATTGTCAGAGATCATTGATGGTGAATTTGAACCGATTCAGCGTAAAGAGAAAACGGGCAGCAGCCGTTTAGGTCGGCGTGTAAAACAGAGAAAACATTTGGTTGAGATCAACGCGGATGAGCTGACGATCACCCTATCAAAGTATACGTCTGAAGAGGCGCTTCAGCGCAGCATTACGGCTCTTTCTGCAATGACTGGACACCCAGTGTCCGCTATTTTAGAAGAGTGCCGTGGCCTGATTGAGAAACTCGATTGGTTACGTGTCAGCGGTGAGCCAATGACTTATGAAATGTTGAGTCGAACTGTCGAGCTGTATAATGATCAAAAAAGTGGTAAGCACCTCTCAATTGAACGGTTGATTTCAGGACTGGCGGTTAGAAGAAAAATTTGTAAGCAAGTTTTTGAAGGGAATATCAATAAAGATGTCCTTTCTGTCATGGATGAAGTGGCTAGTGAGCACTAACTTACAGTTTTGGGGTTACCGTGAACTGCGAGCGAAATGCTCGCAGTTTTTGCATCTACTCCTTGATCATCTTTCCGATCTAGCAATCAAAATTTAGTGAGACAATATGAGTGTAGAGTTTGTTTTAGGTGGTGCACGTTCTGGAAAAAGTTCTTATGCTGAGAAGCTAGCACAACAGTCATCATTACCCGTAACCTATATTGCTACAGCGACTGGTAACGACGATGAAATGGTGCAACGTATTGCTCACCATCAGGCTTCTCGTCCTGCTAGTTGGCATGTTATTGAAGAGCCACTGCATCTTACATCGGTAATCAAACAGTATGCTCAAAATGGTCAATGTGTGATTGTTGATTGCTTAACCCTCTGGTTGACGAACTGCTTACTCACTGAGGTAATTGATTGGTCACAATATAAAAGGGATTTATTAACTGCCCTTAGTGAGACTGATGGGATGGTAATTCTTGTCTCAAATGAAGTGGGGCAGGGGATCGTTCCACTTGGTGAACTGACAAGACGCTTTGTAGATGAAGCTGGGTGGCTTCACCAACAGATTGCTGAAATAAGTGATCAATTTATCTTTGTTACTGCGGGTATCCCCCAAATATTAAAGCCGACTAAATCTGATAAAAACGAGTAAAATAATGCAGCTATCTACACAAGCCTTGATGGTTCAAGGAACCACATCTGATGCAGGAAAAAGTGTGTTAGTGGCGGGACTTTGCCGGGTGTTAGCGAGAAATGGTATCAATGTCGCTCCTTTCAAACCGCAAAACATGGCATTGAATAGTGCGGTCACCGAGGACGGCGGAGAGATAGGGCGTGCGCAGGCAGTGCAAGCGTATGCGTGTAATATCGAGCCAACAACAGATATGAACCCTGTGTTATTAAAACCCAATTCAGATATTGGCGCGCAAGTGATCATTCATGGCAGAGCTAGGCACGACATGGATGCGATGGCATACCATCAGTATAAACCCTTCTTGATCAATGATGTGATGGATTCATTTGGGCGTCTACAGCAGAAATTTACAACAGTGGTGATTGAAGGAGCGGGGAGCCCAGCGGAGATCAATCTCAGAGAGCATGATATAGCTAATATGGGGTTTGCCGAAGCGGCTGACATCCCAGTGATCATTGTTGCTGATATTGACCGAGGAGGTGTTTTTGCCCACCTTTATGGTACGTTGGCGCTGCTTTCTGCTTCAGAACAACACCGCATCGTTGGTTTTGTTATTAATCGATTCAGAGGTGATATCGCGCTCCTTGAGCCCGGTTTAGAGTGGTTAGAGAAAAAAACGGGCAAGCCTGTGATTGGGGTTATCCCCTATATACACGGCCTAATGCTTGAAGCTGAAGATGCGATTAATATTCATCAAACCTTGGGTGAAGGCGAAAAATTAAAGGTAGTGGTCCCCGTTTTGCCGAGAATCAGTAACCACACAGACTTTGATCCATTGAGAATGCACCCGAATGTTGATCTACAGTTCATTCCTAGAGGTCAACCCTTACCCCCAGCTGACTTGATCATTGTTCCGGGAAGTAAAAGTGTTCGGTCGGATTTGGCGTTTCTTCGATCTCAATTATGGGATAAACAGATTCAGCGTCATGTTCGTCTAGGCGGTAAGGTCATTGGGATCTGCGGTGGTTATCAAATGCTTGGTTCCTTGATCAGTGATCCGTACGGTGTTGAAGGAGAGGTGGGTGAGTCACCAGGATTAGGTTATTTAGAGATCAGCACTGAATTAACACGCAGCAAGCAGCTGAAAAAAGTGCAAGGTGAGCTGAGATTGCTTGGTGCAACACCTGTGCCCATAGAGGGCTATGAAATTCATGCTGGTGAGACTTCTGGTGTGCTCCCCACCTCTGCACCATTATGGCTAAATAAAGGCGCTGAAGGCTCCTTAGATGATGGGAATCAGATATTAGGCAGCTATTTACATGGAATGTTTGAATCAGAACAAGCTTGCACGGCATTATTGAAATGGGCGGGTTTGTGCCATGTGGATCCTGTGAATTTTTCGGCCTTACGAGAAGAAGGGATCAATCAAATCGCGGATGCTATTGAACAGTCACTGGATTTAAAGAAATTATGGCCTGACTTCAAGTTAAATGTTAGCAAAACATAATCTAAATCACATTTCACGTAATAGATGCCGCCATGATCATCTTTCCAACGTATTCATTGACTGCAACCGCTATTTTTCGTGATGCAGTTCACGTCTATTTTCGGTTATTCAAGCAAGAAAATAGGGAGGAATGTCAGCCTGAATTTGACCTAAATCATACTCGAATCAACCGCTACTTTGATAAATAACGACTGGATCACAAAGTGATTAATAGGGGCTTAACAGGGCATCTGGGGTTTGCTAAAAAGGAGCCATCAAACATGAGTGTCTTAGGAGGTCTCTATGTCCATCAACTCAATTGATCATGACGAGATTGGGGTAATTTCATCTCAATACGATATGGAAAAAGAACTATCATCTAAAAAGCTACAAGATAAAGCGAATGCGCGTAGAAGAATCGAAGCGTTAAGAGATATCAAAGATAGTGGACTAACATTAGATGAAGCACGAGAAATGGGTTTAATCCATTGATCCTGATAATAAACTAAAGCACAGGAGTGCTTTAGTTTGTTAATTTACACTGTAAACTGAGGGCAATTAATGCTCTTTTTTTATGACTAAATTTGCCAGTAGCAGTACCGTTACTGGTAGAATTGACACCATTAACATCCACTCCCAGCCCTTCGAATAAAGCACAACCCCTGCACCTAGAGATCCCGAAGCTTGAAAAGCAGTGATCGAAAAATCATTTATGGCTTGGACTTTGAAACGCTCGCCAGCACGATATGTCTGTGCCAATAGTGTCGTACCGCAGATAAACATGAAGTTCCAACCAATACCAAGCAATACCAAAGAGACCCAATAGTTATGAAGAGTATGACCCATTAGTCCCAATCCAATACAAGCAAGCATGATGAGGCTTCCGAGGGATATCAGTCGATATAACCCGATGTATCGGATTAAAAGTGCAGTAAACAGTGAGGGAAGATACATAGCAAGTACGTGACTCTGTATGACCCATTTAGCACTTTGAATATCATGTCCGTGATGTTGCATGGCGAGTGGTGTTGCTGTCATAAGAAAGGCCATTACAGCATAAGCGGTGATACCAGAGGCCAATGCAAGCCATAACAATCTCTGCTTGAAAATAAGGTTCAATGGCCTTGATGGTGAACGATCTTGTTGCTCACTATTAATGGCAAGTGGTTTCATAAACAGCCATAACAAGGTTGCTCCAATAACCTCAATAAGGGCCAAAGCAACATAAGCGTTGGCAAATTTATCAGAAAATAAGGGAATGAACTGACCAATATTGAGCAGTTCAGGGCCCACAATCGCAGCAGATATTCCTCCAAGCAATACGACACTGACGGCACTGGCATGCTGGTTATTCTGTTGGCAGCTTTCAATTGCTGCAAATCGATATTGGCCAACAAACGAGAGCTGTGTACCGAGTAGAAAACAGCAAATCACATAACCAAGGAATGAACTTTGCTCGATGTAATAACCAGCGAATAAAGCAAACATAGCGCTGAGTAATGCCGCTAGGGTAAAAGCGTGTTTACGACCTATCTGTTGTTGAATTTTTGCCGATGGGAAAATAAAGAGAGAGACCCCAAGAATTAAAGCGGTAACTGGCAGTGTCACCCACTCACTGTTGTCTGTAAGTTGAGTGCCAATAATCCCCCCCAAAAAAACATTCATTGCTGCAACGGATAACACAAAAGGTTGAACTAAGGCTAAAAGCCATACGTTCCAAGGAAGTGAGCGTGAAGGTGTTGGCTGGCTCATAATAATACCAAATAGAGAGGGGTAAACATTGAAACATAAAAGAGCAATAAATCATATGGCTACAAATGGTTACGTCAGCTTTGTATTTAAACGCAGAGTTGTTATAGTTTGACCACTTCGAATTAACAGTAGAGTCACCTATGAATTTATCTTTATTACCGCCAGATGAAAAAAATAGAATCGAGCTGGATAAACAAGCGGCTTATGCGGTTTGGCAGGTAAAAAATGGTAAGGCAGGTTATGAGTTGTTTGCCCTTGAAGCAGGCAAAATTTCACACGAGCATGAGTGTGAGTTATTTAAGCAAAGTGTTGAAAAATACAAAAGAAAAATGGGCGTTCAGTAAGGTTAATTGATTTAAGATCAAATTTGTTTAAACAAAGCGCTCACTATCAACGGCAATACTAGCCGAGTTAGCACTGAATTTGATAGAATCGCCCGCATAACGATACACAGACAAAATAAGAGAGTATTCAGATGGGAAGAAAGTTTGAAGTGCGCAAAGCCTCGATGGCGAAAACCCAAGGCGCAAAAATCAAAGTGTATTCTAGATATGGCAAAGAAATTTACGTATGTGCTAAAAATGGTGGTATTGACCCAGATACCAACCTATCACTTCGTCACCTTATCTCGAAAGCAAAAAAAGACAACGTGCCAGTGCATGTTATCGATAAAGCTCTAGATAAAGCGAGTGGTGGTGGCGGTGAAGATTATGAACCGGCACGCTACGAAGGTTTTGGCCCTGGTGGTTGTAGCGTTATTGTTGACTGCTTAACAGACAATGGCAATCGTACCTTCCAAGATGTTCGTCAGTGCTTTGTTAAAAACTATGCGAAAATTGGTGGTCCAGGTGCAGTGTCGCACATGTTTGATCATCAAGCAGTCTTTCAGTTCAAAGGCAACGATGAAGAAGCGATTTTAGAGTTACTTATGATGGCGGATGTTGATGTCAGTGATATTGAGCTTGAAGAGGGTGAAATTACCGTCTATGCCCCTCACACAGAGTTCTTTAAAGTGAAGAGTACCCTCTCTGCTGAGTTCGACGGCATTGAATTTGATGTTGAAGAGATCACGTTTGTCCCTCAAAACATGACAGAAGTGACCGGTGATGATGTTGCTCAGTTCGAGAAGTTTTTGGACATGCTAGAAGATTGTGATGATGTACAGCAGGTGTATCATAACGCTGAGATTGCCTAGTCGATTTGATTGACAGCAAACAGTAAAAAGCCGGGTCACTTCATTGACTCGGCTTTTTTGCGTTAAATAGTAGCAACAAGGTTTACATCATGACCGCAATACTAAGTAGAGTCATGATCATTACCGTTAAGATACCAATTAATGGGCCGATGAACCGTAGCCATGATGAGTAGGCGACACGCCCGATGGCTAATCCCCCCATTACCACCCCTGAAGTGGGTGTTACTAGGTTTGGCAAACCAGATGCAGATTGGAAAGCGGTAACCACCAACTCACGACTTACATTAGCAAAGTCAGCAAGAGGAGCCAAAACTGGCATCGATAATACCGCTAGCCCTGAAGAGGAGGGAATGATTAAACAGAGTATGGCTTCAATCCAATAGATAGCGTTTATAAATAGAATGTTTGGCAGATCGGCCAATAAACCTTCGGCAAAATTTAAAACAGTGTGAGTAATGTTGCCATTGTCCATGACGACCACCAGCCCACGAGCAATCGCAATGATAAGCGCGACCCCAAGAAGATCTCTGGCACCATTAACAAAACTCTCGGTGAGCTCAACTTCGGATAAGCGGCCCACTAAACCGACCATAATACTTGCTCCTAAAAAGAGAGCTGACAGCTCAGCCATCCACCATCCACCAGCAGAAACGCCCCAGATCATCACTCCAAATGAAGCGGCAAAAATCGCTAAAATGGCCTTTCTTGTTCCATTTAACTGAGGGGTATCCGTTGCATCACCGTGTAAGAAGTGTTGTTCATTAGAGTGCTTTTGACTGGCGACAATGGACTTTGATGGATCATTTTTGACTTTTTCAGCGTATCGCATCACATAGATGACACAAGCTAACCAGCCAACAAGCAAGATAATAAGACGTAATCCAATGCCATCCATGAAATTAATCTCGGCGGCATTAGAAGCGATAACAGTAGC
The DNA here is from genome assembly GCF_050337105.1 of Aliivibrio kagoshimensis. Taxonomy (NCBI): domain Bacteria; kingdom Pseudomonadati; phylum Pseudomonadota; class Gammaproteobacteria; order Vibrionales; family Vibrionaceae; genus Aliivibrio; species Aliivibrio kagoshimensis. The sequence goes on along the minus strand of NZ_JAKJSQ010000050.1, from coordinate 24,036 downwards.
AAACGGGTTAATAGTCGAGCCTAAGCAGCCAATACCCGCACCGACCATGATGATAGCAACACCAACAATACTGTCATAACCAGCGGCGATCATCACTGGAATTAATATGGCATAGAAAGGGATTGTCTCTTCGGCCATACCGTAAACTGTACCGCCAAGCGCGAATAAACCCATTAAGATTGGGATCATCCACTTCTCACGGCCTTGCAATCTCTTCATGATTCCTGCGATACCAGCATCAATGGCACCTGTACGAGTGACCACCGCCAGAAAGCCACCAATGATCAAAACAAAGAGCGCGACATCTACGGCGCGAGCCGCATAGCTTGAAGGGTCATAGAAGCCTTGAATCGGCGCCATCAAGATATCAACGATACCTTGTGGGTTGGCTTCAACACTGTGGTAGGAACCGACTTGAGGAACCATACGACCGACAGCTTCATTTTTCTCCATCGTATACTGGCCTGCTGGCACTATCCAGGTAAGCCCTGCCATTAAGACGGTCAATAGCATTAAAATGGTATAGGCGGATGGAAATTTAAGTTTTTTCATTGAATCTATCCTTTTCAAAAAAATGTCTAAGCGACAAAGTCCATAATTTGCTGTGCAGACATTCCAGAGAGGCCCATTTTATTTAGGGTTCGGCCACTCTGGAAGTAATTGGTATCGTTGTAAGCGTTATCGATGTGCAAACATGAAGTGACAAGGGGGGTGTCAACCCCCACCAGTTGTCCGAGCTCATAGCAAGGGACCAGCAGATAGGCTGCATCTTCAGTGATGTATCGATTACTGGCTGAATTGGGGGCGCTGTTGAGCTTGCCGTGGGTTTCGGAAGTGCGGTTAACGTCGTACACCGTGATGCAATCCATATCGTAAAGAGCGTTCATGGCTTCCAACTCAGGGGTCAGCTGAAGCCCCAGCTTTTCTCCCACTAATTGACGCTCTTTTTCCATCACTGCCGCCGCTTTTGCCGTCGATATTGAACAGCAATCTTTATAATAATTAAACTGACCATCGAAGTTTTCGAGTAGCCCCATATTGAGTGTGGTGAGCAGAGGGTGGCCACCAAAATTGATGTTTTCCAATCCGGCACTGATCACATTATTTAGGGACGTTAAAGGTAAAGGCATTACCTGTTGCAGGCGAGATATTGCCTGTTCGGTACGTGAGGCCGGCAGGGCAGCAACAGGCAAAAACGCCTTCATCCCTAAAATAGCCAGCTCAGCAGGCCCTACAATTCGGGTTGCCCATGGAATGGATATCGCATCAACAAACGTAATGTCGAGGTGACCATACCCTTCATTTTGCATGATGTTATTCAGCACCAAGGATCCGTAGTTGCCTGGCATTAACATGATGATCTGACCATCTTTTAGATAGGGTAGCATCTGACGAAACAGTAGCTCCTGCGCAAAAGATGGGATAGGCAAGATCAGAAGATCACAGTAATTGACCGCCTCTTTGATCTCTCGCGTGATCTGATTGATGGTTTGAAAACCAGAAAAAGTGAGGGGTTGCTGATTGAATTCAGCTAAAGCGTTAATTCCCCCTCTCTCTTCTATATCAGTAAGAGGTTGATCGAAACCAGGGGCGCCATAGAGTGAGACATCTGCACCAATTAAAGAGAAGTGATAAGCCGCGGTTAAGCCTGCATTACCTGAGCCGATGATGGATACTTTGCTTTGCATGTGACTTCCTTACTACTGAGAACGTTATTGACGCTTATAGTAAGAATGGAGAGGGAATCTCAGCCAATGCAAAAATAGAATAGTAGGATGTGTTAACGGTATGGTTTACGAATGGGCATGATCTATTTATTTGATAAATATCACTTTAATAAAAATTACTCTTACGATTTTAATCGAGTTGGAATGTGATATCTGCCCGTTACCCATTCTCTAGATCTCGAATAGGGCCAATACTGAGTGAGATATCCACCTCATCAGCCATCAATAGAAACTGTTCAATAAATGTCTCAGCATGGCGATGAATAGGTTTTAATGCCGGATAGGTGATATCAAATTCAAAGGGCAAACTAAAAGCCAGAGGTCTCATCTCTACATCAGGATGTTCACTGGCAATTTGAGCCGTAAAGGGATCTGTGATGGCGATGCCTGCTCCTTCTCTTACCAATACTGCCGCAGTACTCGATAGAGAGACTTCAATCATCTCCCTGGCTTGAACACCGTAGCGATTAAATAGGGCGTCTAAATTTCTTTGAGTACTGTCTTTTTCATGACGTATCAAATTTTGATTGGTGAGATCGTTAATATCGATTGCCTGTAGATTTTTGAGCGGTGAGCCTACTGGAAAGATACAGACGCAGTCTGAAATGACACGTTGTGCTTTCACACCGGTAAGTTCTTTATCGATGAAAGAGAAGCCAATGTCGATGGTTTGGCTCTGAACACGGCGCAACACCTCTTCGGAGCGATAGGTTTTAAACTCAACTTTTATCTGTTTGCTCTGTTGAATAAACCGAGCCAAAATTCGTGGTAAAAATGCCGTTGACAACAGAGGCATTACTGCAATATTCAATGAGCCAAAATGTTGGGTACGAATTGAGTCTGCAGCGGTGTCCAACCCTGCCATTGCCTCGAACACTTTAGCCACCTCAAGATAAAAAGCTTTCCCTTCATCATTGAGCTCTAATCGATTGTTTTTTCGAATAAATAAAGAAAAAGATAGCTGATTTTCTAATGAGGAGAGCAGTCGACTCACCGCAGGTTGGCTTAAGTTGAGACGCTGAGCAGCAGCAGTCACTGTTTTGCACTCTACGATGGCTTGAAAGGCATTAAGTTGAGAAAGTTTCATAGTGAAAAGACCCGCAGAGGTAGGAGTCGATATGTTACCAGTGTACGGTTTTTGATGAGAACAATTTTTGAAAATTTGTACTACCGCTCATCTTTTACTATTGATGGTTGACTATTTATTGCGTATTCAAGAATATATAAACAAAAGTTAGCATTATAAACATATGTTTGTTTACTCGGAGGGATTCTCATGACAGAACGCGAGCTTGAAATACTGACCATCTTAAAGCAGAACCCACTGATCTCTCAGCAAGAGATAGCAGAGATGTTGGACATAAGCCGTTCAGCTGTCGCTGGCCATATCATGAACTTAACCAATAAGGGAGTGATAAAAGGCAAAGGCTACATCTTCTCGGAAAACAAGTATGCGGTGGTGATTGGAGGTGCCAACATGGACATTTTAGGTCGTCCCACTGAGCACTTTCGATTGTGTGACTCAAATGTTGGTGAGGTCACATGTTCCCCTGGTGGTGTTGGACGTAATATTGCTGAAAATTTAGCCAGACTCGGCACGGAAACTCGGTTGATCACGGCTGTCGCTAAAGACGCTTATGGTGGAATTATCATTGAGCAGTGTCAAAAAGCAGGAATCGATATGCGCAGTTGTTTGAGATTTGATGAGGGAGCGACCTCGACTTATCTCTCTGTACTCAATGCGGACAGTAACATGCACGTTGCCATTAATGATATGGCCATATTAGATAGGGTCAATAGTGCGGCCTTACAAAGAGAGGAGGAGATGCTTAGACGAGCTTCTCTTATCGTCATAGATACCAACCTCAATGAGAGTGCTCTCGCTTACCTATTTAGTAATTTTTCTGACATCCCAATTTTTGTCGATACTGTCTCTTGTGCAAAAGCATTGAGAGTAAAGCCTTATTTATCTGCTATTCATACATTAAAGCCCAACTTACACGAAGCGTTAATGTTGGCCGAGATGGAAGTTGAGGGCACAAAAGAGCTACCAAAACTAGCAAACTGGTTCCATGAACAGGGAGTGAATCGACTGTTTATCAGTTTAGGTGAAGAGGGAGCTTTCTATAGTGACGGTGTTGAGCAGAAGTTAATACCGGCTCAACCAACTTTGGTCACTAACGTCAACGGTGCAGGTGATGCATTCGTTGCTGGGCTTGCTCATAGTTGGATTCAAAACTGGCAGACTGAGCACACTACCCGATTCTCTATGGCAGCGGCTTCAATTGCCCTGTCACATATAGATACCATTAATCCAAATATGTCCGAAATTGCTGTAAATAGAACTATTAAGGAAATCACATGTTAAGTTCATACCTAGATATCCATCCTGAAGTGAAACAAGCTATAGAAGAGGGAAAACCTGTCGTTGCTCTAGAGTCGACCATTATTTCTCACGGTATGCCATATCCACAAAACGTGGAAACAGCCTTGAAGGTTGAAGCGATCATACGTGAAAACGGTGCAGTACCTGCGACGATTGCTATTTTGGCTGGGCGTTTAAAGGTGGGGATGACACATGATGAGATTGAACATCTTGGTAAAGCAGGGCAGGCAGTGATCAAAACCAGTCGCCGAGATATCCCTTTTATGGTGAGCCAACAAGCTGATGGAGCAACAACCGTCGCTTCAACGATGATCCTAGCGGAGATGGCTGGCATAAAAGTGTTTGCGACTGGAGGCATTGGTGGTGTCCATCGTGGTGCTCAGCAGACGTTTGATATCTCTGCAGATCTGCAAGAGTTGGCTAATACCGATGTGGCAGTGATCTGCGCTGGTGCAAAATCGATCTTAGACATTGGCTTGACCTTAGAGTACTTAGAAACTCAAGGGGTACCTGTGGTGGGTTATCAGACCAAAACCCTGCCGGCATTCTATACCCGAGAAAGTGAATTTAATGTGGACTATCAATTGGATACTCCATTAGAGATAGCAGCAGCGATGAAGGCGAAGTGGGAGATGAAACTGAAAGGCGGTATGATCATTGCCAATCCGATCCCAAAAGATCATCAGCTGGATCGTGCAATGATCGATGAGGTTATTGCTGAAGCTGTGATTGAAATGGATGAGAAAGGGGTCAGTGGTAAGGCGTCAACGCCATTCTTACTTGCTAAGGTTGCTGAAAAAACTTCAGGAAGCAGTTTGGCTGCCAATATTCAATTAGTGTTTAATAATGCTAAGTTAGCGGCGAAAATCGCAGTGGAGTATGCAAAATAATCCACTATACTAGTGTTGAGCTGGCTATTTACTGACTGCTCACCCTCGTATAATCCCAATAATAGGGTTTGGGAGTCTCTACCAGGATCCGATAAGTCCTGATTACGAAGGGCGAAGTTTCATATACTTAATGATGGATAGCGGTGAAATGCTGTCTATTGTTGGGTGTTTAAGCTTTTCTCTTTGTATGATCACAGTGCGGTCCACCAAGTTGAAAAGCTTTTAATTTTTGATAATAAATTAAGAGTGACCTATGAAGAGATTTATCCAAGAGTTACCCAAAGTTGAATTGCATCTCCATATTGAGGGGACGCTTGAACCTGAACTGATGTTTCAGCTCGCGCAACGTAATCAAGTCGAGATCCCATACCGTAGCGTTGAGGATGTTCGTAACGCCTACCAGTTTCACAACTTACAATCCTTTCTTGATGTGTACTATCAAGGTGCCAATGTGCTACTGCACGAACAAGATTTCTATGACCTCACCTGGGCATACCTACTTCGTTGTCAGCAAGATAAAGTGATGCACACTGAAATATTTTTTGATCCCCAAACTCATACGGAGAGAGGGATTGAGTTTACTACGGTGATTAACGGCATCCATAGAGCGCTTGAGGCAGGCAGAGAGCAGTTAGGTATCTCAAGCCATTTAATCATGTGCTTCTTACGCCATTTAGATCAAGCGTCTGCTCATGAGGTCCTACTCATGGCGTTAGAGCATAAAGAGAAGATTGTTGCTGTCGGTCTAGACTCCTCTGAGAAGGGGAATCCCCCTGAAAAGTTCCAACAGGTATTTGAAAAAGCGATCGAATATGGCTTCTTGACCGTCGCTCATGCAGGAGAAGAGGGCCCTGCCAGTAATATTGAACAAGCACTGGATCTATTGAAGATTACTCGCATTGACCACGGGGTGCGCTGTACCGAGAATCAAGAGTTGGTTAATCAATTAGTTCTACAGCAAACACCACTGACAGTCTGTCCGTTATCAAATACAAAATTGAAGGTGTTTGAACAGATGAAGCAGCACAATATTGTGGAACTGTTGAGAAAGGGAGTATGTGTAACAATTAACTCTGATGATCCCGCTTATTTTGGGGGGTATATGAATGATAACTTTATTGCCGTATCAGAGGCTTTCGAAATGAGTCATGGCGAAATTGCTCAATTTAGCTTTAATGCGGTGGCAGCCAGTTTTATTACGGAATCTGAGAAACGGCAAATGAGACAACAAATAGAAGCGTACATGGAAAAATTTACCATTTAACGTATGGTAAGTTGGGTGCGTTTCTATAAATATTTCTATGTAAAATGTAACTAATTAGAAATAGCAACTCTTTTTAAAGTGCCAGTCCATTCATTGGACTGGCATTTATCGTTCAGGTGGCGTTTATAGATATAAGAAATGTTACCTATTTCACATATCTTGTTTTTCTGAGAATTTTATCTAATTTTTAATGTCTTTTTTTAAACTTTATAAACACTGTAACATACTGTTTTTAAAGTGATTGATTGATTAAATTTATTTACACCATATAGAACGTAAAAGACCCATTTTATGGGGTTTTACATCACATTTCGTTTTCTGTTTTTCATCAATAATAACCACATCAACAAGCGATTATTTCACTGTAATTAGTTATTAAAAAAAACACTAATTGAAGTATAGCGAAATAATCATTCAGCTTGTTGTACGTGGAATCTAAAAACATAAAAAGGTATGAAGATGAAAACGAATTTTAAGAAAGTAGTATTAGGAGCAGCGATTGCTTCTGTTGCAGCAGTTTCAGTTGGAACAGCAACTGCGGCAGATTACCCGCCTAAGACAGTCTCTTTTGTTGCACCATCTGGTGCTGGTGGTGGCTGGGATTTAACTATCCGTACCGTTGCTAAAACGCTAAAAGATACTGGTATTGTTAAAATAAACATGCCAATCACTAACCGTCCTGGTGGCGGTGGTGCGGTTAACCTTGCATACATGCAGACTAAAAACGGAACTGGCAAGTTAGTTTCAGTTTACTCTCCACCAATTCTTCTTACTAACTTAACTGGCGCAAGCAAGTTCAGCTACCAAGATACAACTCCGCTTGCTCGTTTGATTACGGACTATGGCGCATTCGTTGTAGGTAAAGACTCGAAGTACACATCTATTGTTCAAGTTCTTGATGCACTTAAGAAAGATCCTAAGAGCGTGAAAATTGGTGGTACTTCTGCTGCTGGTTCAATGGACCACATCCAGTTCCTTATGATTGCAAAAGCAGCTGGTGTTGAAAACCTAAACAAGATTGACTACATCAGCTTCCAAGACGGCGGCGCTGTTGCTCAAGTTCTTGGTGGACACATTGACCTAATCTCTACGGGTCTTGGTGATGTAAGTGAGCTAGTTAAATCTGGTCACCTACAAGCACTAGCACAAACTGCTGATAAGCGTGTTGGTGAAGGTGTTGTTGCTGAAATCCCAACAGTTAAAGAGCTAGGAATCGATGCAACATTCGAAAACTGGCGTGGTCTGTTCGGTCCTAAAGACATGCCAGCTGAAGCAGTTACTTACTGGAGCACTTCTCTTAAAGAGATGTCTCAAACTCCAGAGTGGGCTGAAGCACGTAAACTTCACGGTTGGGATGATGCATACCAGAACGGTGAAGAATTCAGCAAGTTCCTAGCTGAAACCAACGTGAAATACAAAGAAATCTTAGCAGAGATCTTCTCTAAGTAAGCAAAACGCTCCATGTAAAAAGCTCCACGTAAAAGCTGGTGTCTCCGTGTTCTTCCTTCGAAGGCACCAGTTATCTAAACCGGATAAATTCTAATTATAATAGTTAGCCTAATTAAACACTTACAAGGATAAATTATGGAAAGCAGAGACGTAACCCCAAATTGGGATGCGTTTACAGGTATTTGTAGTGTCGCCTTTGGCGCCATTTATGGCACAGCTGCCTATACAATGCCTCGCGCAGCCTTTGGCAATCCAATGGACCCAATATACTTTCCGCTGGGAATTGCGGTATTAGCAGTATTTATTGGACTTTTACTTATCGTCAAAAGCAACTTTGGCGCTTCAGTGCAAGCATATAATGATCTCGTCAATGAAGACGACACCAAAAAGAATGACCGTAAAAGAATTCTATATACTTGCATAATCTCAGTTGGTTATGCCCTGCTTTTTGAACACCTTGGTTACGTTATTAGTACATTCTTCTTTATGTTCTTGATGTTAACGATCACAAGTGGAAAAGAAGCTTGGAAGCAAAGCATCATTGTTTCTGTTGCTTTCGCTGTTGGTATTTTCTTTATTTTCTCTTCGCTGTTAAGCATTAGCTTACCGCCGTTACCATTTTTTGAATAAGAGTTATTAATTATGGATGTATTAAATAGTTTAATGACAGGATTTGGTGTTGCACTACAACCTTATCATCTGTTTCTTATTACAGCGGGCGGTATCTTAGGTACTATTGTTGGTATGTTACCAGGCTTAGGCCCAGCAACTGGTGTTGCGGTTCTACTTCCAATGACATTTGCAATGGGTCCAACAGCTGCTCTTATTACCATGACCGGTGTTTACATTGGTGCGATGTTTGGTGGTTCAAGAAGTTCGATTCTTATCAACACCCCTGGAGATGGCGCAGCATTAGCCGCTACCTTCGATGGTTATCCGATGGCAATGAAAGGGCGTGCAGAATCTGCACTAGCTATCTCAGCAATCGCATCACTTATTGGTGGTACTATCGCTGCTATCTTGATGACGCTTCTTGCTGAACCTGTTGCTAACTTCGCACTGAAATTTGGCCCTGCTGAATACTTCTTACTGATGGTTGCTGCTCTGTCTATGACGGCATCAATGTCTAAGAATAATATGCTTAAAGGCTTCCTATCGATGGTAATCGGTCTTTCGATTGCTACGATTGGTATTGATGCACAATCAGGTGTTGAGCGCTTTACGTTTGGTAGTCTTGAGCTTCAAACGGGTGTTGACTTCCTAGTTGTTATCATTGGTATCTACGCAATGGGTGAAGTATTCAAAAGCTTCCGCTCACTTAGCCAAGGCACGAAAAAAGCACAAACTAAATTCAAACGTATTTGGATTGAAGGCGATGATTGGGAACGCTCTAAGTGGCCAATCCTACGTAGTGCTCCTATCGGCTTCATCATTGGTGCTCTTCCAGGCGCTGGTGGAACCATGGCTTCACTAATGTGTTACAACAACGAGAAGAACCTATCTAAGAACGGTGACGAGTTTGGTCACGGTGCAATCGAAGGTCTTGCTGCCCCAGAATCTGCGAATAACGCAGCGTCAATTGGTGCAATGATTCCAATGTTATCACTAGGTGTACCGGGTTCTGGTACCACAGCGGTAATGATGGGTGCTCTACTTATGTTAGGTATTCAGCCTGGGCCTATGTTGTTTGCTCAACACCCAGATACTGCTTGGGGCCTAATCGCAAGTATGTTTATTGCTAACATCATTCTAGCTGTTGTGAACATCCCACTAGCGGGTCTGTTAGTACGAGTACTGGCAATTCCACCTAAAGTACTGTACCCAATCGTACTTGGTCTAGCGTTCATCGGTTGTTATGCGATTGGTAGTTCTGTTATCGACTTCTACATCCTAACTATTCTTGGTGTAGCTGGTGTTATCATGAAACGTACTAATATCCCAACAGCACCAATGATTCTTGCGGTGATTGTAGGTGGCACGATGGAACAGTCATTCCGTCAAGCGTTTAGAATTTCGAACCAAGATCTATCGATTTTCACAGGCTCTACGGTTTCACAAGTACTAATTGCCATCACAGTAATCTCTATTGCACTTCCTGTTCTTGGAATGCTTAAGAAAAGCAAACAAGCTGCTAAAGCTGCTTAATTTGCACTATAGGAATACACTTCAATAGGGGGTGTATTCCTTTTTTATATCTAGATTGTGAGATTTTAACGTGTATAACGTATACCAATTCGAGCATATTGATGTAAAAAATAATCATAAGATGAGCGCTTTAAAGCGCTTTCTTAGTTCCATGAGTTTAGATATTGATGTAGATGTAGAAAGCTTTATTGCCGTGAAAGATCAAGGCAATATCGTTGGCTGCGGAGGTATCGCAGGTAATACCTTTAAATCCATTGCTATTCATGGAGAGTACCAAGGGCAAGGCGTTTCAGCCATGCTACTTACCGAATTGGTCACCTATGCTTACGAGTTAGGTCGATACAACCTCTTTATATACACCACGCCCAATAACTACGAACTGTTTCATCATGCAGGCTTTCATCAAATTGCCGAGGTTCCGGGCCGTGTTGTTTTGCTTGAAAATAGCCAGAATCGGCTCAAAGAACATTGCCACCAGTTGAGCAAGTTAAGAAAACCAGGCAGTGTGGTTGGCAGTATTGTCATGAACGCGAATCCGTTTACGTTAGGGCACCTTTATTTGATTGAGTGTGCCGCGAAGCAGTCTGACTGGTTGCACTTATTTGTGGTTCAAGAAGAGCAAGCACTGTTTACCTATCAAGATCGTTTCAACATGATTTCGGCAGGCATTGCCGACATTCCCAATGTGACTATCCATCATGGTTCAGATTACATCATTTCCAGAGCGACCTTTCCGAGTTATTTCATTAAAGACAAAGGCATCATTAACTATTGCCATACAGCGATTGATCTGCAACTGTTTCGAAATCATATTGCACCTGCGTTAGGCATCACTCATCGATACGTAGGTACCGAGTTTATCTGCATAGTGACTCGAAACTACAACCAACAGATGGATAAGCTACTCGCGGTTGCTTCCCCGCAATTTCCGCCAATTATTTTAAAAGTGATTCAACGTAAAGAGATCGACCAACAACCCATTTCAGCATCGTTAGTGAGGAAGCTGCTGGAGTTAGAGCGTTGGGACGATATTCGAGCTTTAGTACCGACAACAACGCTGGACTACCTTCATGAACTGGAAACCGCTGGTCGGGACTTAAAGCGCGTAAAAAAAGCGTAGTGGGTGAATGGTGATGTCATCCCCAGAAACACACAGCAAATGAGACTGCGGAACTGATGTCCAAAACTCCTTTTCACTATCCAGAGGCTCTGAAGCGATGATCAATCTGTTATTGGTTGTTTTGTAAAACAGAGTTGGGGCATGTTGGTCAGAGGCATATCGGAGGGCCCATACCTTATCACCATCAGACCAACAGGCGCTGATTCTTAATGGCTCACTCACTGTATTATGGTGAGCAATATGTTCAATTTGTTGGATGGTTGTTTTCACTGCACTCTCTACACAGTATTCGGCAAGTCCATTGCTTAATAGAAGTAAAAAAAGCAATTCGCTATCCGTTTGACCATTTCTCGCAGCGTAAAACGCTTTAGGGATAAGTCGCTCTAATTCCCATTTTATCTCATCATAAGCGCCAATTTGACCATTATGCATGAATAACCAGTTGTTATAGCGAAATGGATGGCAGTTTGTTCTTGAGGTGCTAGTACCAGTCGATGCTCTGACGTGGGCAAAGAAGAGTGGAGATTGAATGTGTTGCGATAGGCTCTTTAAGTTACAGTCACTCCATGCTGGCAGCACTTCACGGTATAAACCGGGCTCACGTTCACTCCCGTACCAGCCTAAACCAAATCCATCTGCGTTGATGGTGGTTATGGACTTACGTGCGCTCATACTTTGTTCGATCAGTGAGTATTTAGGCTCAAAAATCAGTTCATTTAAGTAGATCGATTTCCCTTTATAAGCCAGCCAACGACACATAAATACTCCAGTTATTTATCATTAAGTAACTGGAGTAATAGCAAACTTCATCTGATTATGGAATAGAAAATCCTCTTAAGAGTCACTATTTAACCACTGGGCATGTAATTTATTACTATCACCTAAATATTCTAATAACCAAGAGATAGCCGGATTGGTATTATTTTTATGCCATGCAAGACAGCAAGGGCTATCTTGGTAGGGAGTTAGAAGTGTTTTTTCAATTAATGTACCCGCCGCGATTAATGGGGTTGAACGATGTGATGGCATTAGACCCACACCGAGCCCAGCAATAAAGCACTGCTCAGCACTATGCCAATTAGGAACCACAAGACGCCGCTGATTATCCAGTAGCCATGTGGCTCGTTTGGGAAGGGTTCTTGAACTATCTTCAAGACAGATACATGGGTATTGAACCAGTTCCACTTCAGTAAGCGGTCTATCGACAGAAGCTAATGGGTGATCGGCGCTGACGACAAAGTCCCAAGATAGTGATCCCATTGCTCGATATGAGATATTACCACCAATAGGAATGGCGGCAGTGGCTCCTATGGCAATATCCGCACGATCATCAGCCAAGGCATCCCAAACACCATTAAATACCTCCATGGTCAACAGAAGCTCAACCTCGGGGAAGTGAGCGTAAAAGTCATGCACAAGCTGATTAACACTGGCTTCTCGTACCACATTATCTAATGCTATTGAGACACTGCTTTGCCAGCCATTTGCGACACGCTGGGTTTGAAATTTAATCTCATTCATCTGTTTTAGTATCAACCTCGCCTGTCCCACAAAGTAGAGCCCTGCCGAGGTGAGTTCCACTTTTCTGTGCAGACGGTTAAAAAGAGTGACAGCCAATTTATGTTCGATAGATTTCACCGAATAACTAATGGCACTAGGCACTCTATTTAATTCATTGGCTGCAGCCGCAAAACTTCCTAGGCGGGCAACCGTATCAATAATGATCAGTTCTTGATGGGAAAACATACGCGTCAAATTTTTTGATGTAAGTGATGAAAATATACCGTTTCACAGCCGATGATTACAAGCATAGACTTGCGAAAATTTTATAAATGAGCTGTGTAAATGAAAAATAAACATCGTACTATCCCCTATATCTGGTTAGCTGGTTTAAGCATGTTGGGCTTTATGGCCACCGATATGTATCTGCCTGCCTTTGAAGTTATTCGTCAAGAATTAGTGACCAGTGAACAGATGATTGGCTGGACCTTGACGCTGTTTTTATTAGGTATGGCAGGTGGTCAACTGCTTTACGGCCCCTTGATAAATCGGTTTGGTATGAAAATAACCTTATGTTCAGGCTTAGTTCTGTTTAGCGTTGGTAGTGCAGTTTGTGGACTGGCGAACAGTGTCGAAGTATTGCTAATAGGTCGATTTTTACAAGCTCTGGGAGCATGTGGTGCAACGGTAATTTGGCAGTCATATGTGATTGAAAAGTATGAAGCTAGGGTCTCTCAACGTATTTTTGCCACGATCATGCCTCTGGTGGCACTCTCTCCGGCGTTAGCACCATTAGTTGGGGCTGCATTAGAGAGTCAGTTTGGCTGGCAAACCATTTTTTATACCTTAATTATGATCGGTATTGGGTTGATCGTGCGAAGTAGTGCAATGGATTTTTCTCCGCAATATAGCAAAGAAGAGCAAGGTATACAGAGTACGAGGTCGGCCCCCTATTTTATCAAGCAATATGGTGATATTTTGGCATCAAAAATATTCACAGGGAGCATGATCATTTACGCTTCTTGTTCCGCCGCATTTTTTGCATGGCTAACAGGTTCACCTTTTATTATGCATAATATGGGGTATTCAGGTGCGGATATTGGCTTGAGCTATGTCCCGCAAACCATTGCTTTTATTATTGGTGGCTATGGTTGTCGTGCGTTGTTAAATAGATATGAGCCACAACAGATTTTACCGTGGTTATTAAAGCTGTTCATACTCAGTGTTATTACGCTGCTGTTAGTGGCGTTACGTACCACGCCCACAAGTATTATCCCATTATTGATTCCTATGTGTTTCATGGCTGCGGCGAACGGGGCTATTTACCCTTTAGTGGCAAACAGTGCTCTGGCTGAATTTAAAAGCAGCAGCGCATCCGCATCAGGATTACTGAATTTTTTGCAGATGATGTTTTGTGTCATGGCCAGTGGTATGGTCTCTGCATTAAGTGGTTATGGTTCTATTGCTATGACAGGGGTGATGGCAGTACAAGCAGTGTTGGTATGTGCAGGTTATGCATTGATAATGGCAGAAAGAAAGTCACAAAAAGATATGCAAGTCGACTTATATTAATAAACTGAGTATAACTTTATAGATTGGCGCTCATTATGAGCGCTTTATTATTGACGATAATGGTGAATATTGTATACAGTATATCGTCTTTATAATTTTTGGGGTGAATATGAAACGGAGTTTTTTCATACCAACTGTTAGCTTTTCACTGATGTTAATACTAGTAACTGTATCCATTATTTTTGATTTATGGGTATATGTATTCGTTATTTTATCCATCTGTGTTTTTTTATACATCTACTTCTCTTACGGTTCGGCAGCGGATTTAATGATTAAGAGAGATCAGTGTCAGATATGTCATAAAGAACTCAAGAGAAGTGTTCTATTAAACCGTGTATATTGTCAGCGGTGTGAAACGAAAAATTAGACTGTCACCCTCTGTATTTAAGGTGGAAACATGGAGCGCTTATCACTTGAGCAGTATCTTCAGCAGTTAATCGGAGCCGAAGGCAGTTTTCCTTTTGGACCTGATGCACTTGTATTTAAAGTCATGGGAAAAATGTTTGCCTTGGTTGGAGAATCTAAAAGGCCAGAAGATGAAGGAGTCCTAGCCGTCTCTTTAAAATGTGATCCTGTTGATGCCCAAATGTTAGTCAGTCAATTTGATGCTGTGATTCCTGGTTACCATTTAAACAAAAAACATTGGATAACCCTTTCGCTGAATCAAGATGTGGAAGATAGCATGGTCAAAGAGTTGATTGATGCATCGTATCAGTTGGTGGTTTCTAAACTCACAAAGAGAGAACGGTTACAGTTAAGGGAGTTAATATAGCTCACTCTTTAGCTGTTGATAAGCTTCTGGAAACCCTTGTAATGAAAAGGGCAGAGAGACCTGTTTTTGACTTTTTTTATTAATGTAAAATACGCCAAGTATCTTTCCACTTTTCATTTCGGATAGTAGTATGTTGTCCGCTAATATATTGACTTCGCAATGGGATTGGCTGCATTTTTCGATGGCAACTCGAATGTCTTTATTACTATCAATTTTAATGCCTAAACCTTGCTTTTGAGCCGCTAACGAACTGACTCTTATAGAGAGAAGTGTTTGCTTCTTAGGTAGGTTCAAAAGGCTTAGCCCACCTGCAATACGAGCTTCTTCTCCTTTTTTTACCATTAACAGTTGACTGATAAAGCAAGGCTTTTTAGCACATTCATAACTCCAAGAACCATAATTGGCAGATTCAGCTTGTGCTGGTGAGGCAGCCTGTAAACTTGGGAAAGTAACCAGTAGGAAAATGAAGGTTAGAAGCAGATTTTTCATTATTTTCTATATCCTTTTAATAGAAGAGAGAGCAGACTCTCTCCTCTATAAACTACATGACTTACCGTTATACGCGCTGTTTTTTACGAGAAGATGTGACGACTAGCCCACCTAGTGCCATCAAGAACAGCAGTGCCGTTTGTGGTTCGCTCACTCCAACAGGTTCGACAAATTCAGTAATAGCAACTTGTCTAATTTGTTGATTTCCTGCTCCTGTGAAAGTAAGACCAGTAACAAAACCAAGTGGATTCGTCGGGTCTAGCATATTATCGACATCAATACCGAGAATACGAAACTCTGAAACACCACCTGATGCAAAGGTATAGATATCGCCCGCAGCAATGGTGGCTGATAATACCCAATTACCGTTGCCGTTTAATAACCACAGCTCATAGTTATCATCATCGTAGCCAGAAGGCAGAAGTACCGTTGCAAAGTTATCACCTTGGTCAACGTAATAGTCGTAACCTGTTGCCACATCCGGATCAATGAATACTCGTTGGTTTAGGTCAACATTGAAGTCAAACTCCCAACCTTCTGGACTGACCACTGGCATGATCGGGTTGTCTGGTGTTTCACCCGGTAGAGCACCATCTCTGATTGCAAAACGCCAAACGCCGTCTTCACCGGTGTTTGAACTAGAGGTTAGCTTGGCAATGTCGGTGGTATTTGATCCAGGCAGTGCATAAAAATTGACACCGTCACCAGCGTCATAACCTGCTTGAGCTCGCGCAGGGCTAGCTTCTGGCTCAGGTGTTGATTGCGGTAGAGACGTCGGTGCGGCTATTTGCGGTGATAATTCATCTTGTGGCTCTAAGCCATCGTCGCCTCCATCACCATTGATTTCCTTCACCCAGTCGAGTTTCTCATAACGAAACTCAACGTCAAAATCGCCACTGTTGCCGGTATCAGCAGAGCGATCAATCAGTACCACTTGGAAGCTATTTGTGACATTCGATTGCACAGGGAAATAACCAACATTCTCCCATGTGGCTGTCATAATCCCCTCAGAGGAACCAACATAGACATCTCCACAATCGTTACAGCGGGTATCAATATCAGCCCAGAAAGGGGCAATCATCGGGTTATTAGCGACAGGGAATGGTTGTGGTACAAACTCGTTCTCTGCGCCGTTAAACGTTAAATTACCGTTATTATTAACAAAAAATGTCTCGTATGAGTTGCCAAAAAAGTTCACTTCAAAGGGGAGATCTAACTCGTTACTTGAATCATCATCATTTTTCGTCATCGCAAGTTCGCCATAACCCGTTGGACCACCAAAGCCTTTAAGCATGACGCTGGCTTGAGCGTTGATCGTAAACTGAGAAATAAGCAGGGTGGATAATAGTGCCGTGGAAAATTTGTTCATTGAAACAGTTCCTTTGTGAGTTTTGCTTAAGTTAGCAATATTCACGCCAAGTATTATTTTACATCCCGGACCCTTTTTATGTCTAACTCATTGATTATTTATTCTTTTATCATTAGCGAGAGGTGTAAAAATAGCTGACACTAAATGGGAATAATAATGAGATCGATTACTACTTGTGGATCTGTTGCAGGGCGCGTTCGGTTAACTGCTCAGTGTAGGGGTTTATTTTCCAGTGTTTTGGACTCCAACCGGTCACGAAACGTTGAAAATCAGCCCAAGCAATCGCGTAGAGAGGTCGCCACTCCTTTTCGATGAATGATGGGTTTATTTGTGGTTGAACACTGTTTAATGCTTCACTAAGTTGAGCAAAGTAGTAGTCAATGAGCTGCTGTTCGAGTGCCTGGCATTGTTCAGGAGGAATACAACTACTGATGAATAGAATTAAGTCTTTCATGCCACAGCCCTGACCCACATATTGAAAGTCTACCGCGGCCACACGACTCCCATCTGTTGAGAAACAGAAGTTGGCTAGCTTGGCGTCACCATGCACCAGCGTTTGATATTTACACTGTAAAAGTCGCTGATCGAGCTGACTGGCTGCCTGCTTTAATGGGGAATCGGGCATGGCGGCGAGTTCATCTGGACGTGTCTCTAGATGCCAGTAGGTCCCTGTTTTCCAGAGCTCATCAGTTTGCATCCCTAAATGTTTGGCATGAAAGCGTGCTAACCAGCGAATACATACTTTCGCTTCCTCAAGAGTGGCACTCTGTTTGACGACGGGAAACCCTTGCTGGGTGAGATCGGATAATACCAATAGAATGTCGTTGTTGCTCTGCTCGACGGCTAACACCTCGGCAACTGGGCAGAGTGGAGGACAGTGTTTGGCATAATATTGATACCAATTAAGCTCCACTTGATAGGAGGCTAATTTTCGTTGGTGTGAACGCTGTGTATTCCAACCTTTCGGGTGCTCACTCGGTTGTGGCAGAGAGATCTGTTTCACCACCACGCTGTTTACCTCACTACCGACAAAATATGCACGATAAAGCTGACCGTAACCTCCCCAAACGCCTTGAATTATCTCGATGTGAGACAATGTTGTGGCATTGGTGAGTGTGATCAACTTTTGCTGCATTGATACTGAAATGTCCATAACGCGTATACTCAACATGGGGAGAAGGTTAAAGGGTACTGGACTGACTCATAAATTCAAACTTCATTCACACTTATCGAGTGATCAACTCACGAGGAATAACCTCAACACCGGTTTGGTAACGTTTGGCTGCGGCATTTAACCCAATCTCTAATGCTGAATCACTTATCTGATCAAACTGTTGCGGTAGGGAGTTGACTTTAATCGGCAAGAAATCAAGCAATCTATTGTCACCAAAAGTCCCTAATTTGATGCGCTTCATTATTGGCGGATTCTCTAATAAAACGTCCAACACACCTTCCAATAACGTATAAGAGGTGGTGACTATCGCTTCTGGGCACTGCTCACTATCCACCCATGATTGCATGACTTCTCGGCCATGTTCACGACTAAAGTGCTCACCATAACTGACTATAGGTTGAAGGTTGTGTTCCTTGACTGCTGTAAGAAAGCCCGCTTCACGTTCAGCGGAAACATTCAAATCTTGCATGGCGCCAAGCAAACCAATGGAGTGCGGCTTTTTAGTGAGAAGTGATTGAGTGAGGACATAGGCTGAATCCAGATCTTCGCTGATTACACAGGCAAAGTACTCATCATCCATCCCCCTATCTATTGCTACGACAGGCGTGCCTTTCTCTTGAATTATACGATAAAAATTGGAATCACTCGGAAGGCTGCTGGCAACATACAAGACATCAATTTTTCGGCCGACTAAATTTTGTGCCACTTTCATCTCTGTCTCTGCGCAATCATCGGAGCATGAGATGATCAGTTGGTAGTTAGCTTGACGAGCGTTGCTTTCCAAACGTTTTGCTAATTTGGCATAACTGCTGTTTTCAAGATCGGGAATGATCAATCCAAACGATCGACTGCTACCGGCACGCAAAGCCGATGCTGCATGGTCTGGTTTGAAATTGTGTTCATCAACCACAGCCATAACTCTCTTCTCTGTTTTCTCACTGATACGGTAGGTTTTGGCCTTACCGTTGATGACATAGCTGGCTGTGGTTTTTGATACGCCTGCTAACTTGGCGATTTGATCTAACGTCATGATTTGGATCCTAAACTGTGCTCTTGATCATAATCTTAATGATTACTTTAGATTGATATTTGCATTATAGGCTGAATCGTTTCAGTATTAAAGCTGAAACGATTCAGCAAGACTATTCTAGCTCACAATAATCACCTTTATGAGTCAGCTGGTATTTGAATCATTAAAATTTATCTTTTTGCTGAACCGATTCAGCCAAAGTAAAAAAGAAGGTACCGCCATGTTGTCATTAACGTCGAAAGATATCACCCTGAACCAACAAGTGGGTAATAAAACAGATGCCATCAAAAATATTGCACATGCGCTGAATCAGCAAGGTTATGTGGGTCAAGAATACCAAAAGGGCATGCTAAACCGTGAAGAGCAGGGCTCAACCTATTTGGGTAATGGTATTGCGATTCCACATGGCACAACCGATACCCGGGATGCTGTGCTGAAGACGGGCGTTGCGATTCATCATTTTCCACAAGGAGTCGAGTGGGGTGAGGGCAACACGGTCTACTTAGTGATCGGCATTGCTGCAAAATCAGATGAACATTTGGAAATCCTCAAACAGTTAACTCACGTTCTGTCTAATGAGGGAGTTGAAGAGACACTGGCAGCGTGTACCACTGAGCAACAGATTGTTGATGTGCTTAATGGAGACGTTCAATTTGAGGCCATTTTTGATACGTCGACTATTTTATTACACTTTCCCGCTTCAGACATGTTTCAAATGACTGCGGTAGGAGGGGGTCTTATTCAAAACTGCCAAGCAGTAGGAAAAGGGTTTATCAGTGATGTTGTCGCACAAACGCCGACCCACATACAAAGTGGATTATGGATGGTTAGCAGTGGTCAAGGTGTGAACAAAACGGCACTCTCGTTTGTAACGCCAGTTAACGCGTTTGAGTGCAATGATCAGCCAGTGAGGGGGTTGTTAACGGTAGCCGCATGTAACGATCTCCATATGAAATATTTACAGAGCGTCGCGTCATTAGTTCAAACTCATCAAATAGAGTCGCTTTTTAATGCGAAACCTGAACAAGTTATTGCACTTTTAGCACAGCATCAAGCTGAGATCGCGGTAACAGATAACGATGAAAACAGCGCAGTCTATACCATCAAAAACACGCACGGTTTGCATGCAAGACCGGGTGCTATGTTGGTTGCCACAACTAAAAAGTTCGAATCGACCATTACGGTGATTAATCTCAACAATGGTGATGATAAAGCCGTGAATGCTAAAAGTTTGATGAAGGTGATCGGTCTAGGGGTTAAACATGGGCATGAACTGAAATTCACAGCCAAAGGTTGCGATGCATCTGAAGCGTTATCCGCGATAGGTGATGCGATCAATAGCCGATTAGGTGAGGGGTAGTCTGTGATGGAATCTCATGAACTGCGTGTCGTTACGGTCACACTTAATCCTGCATTGGATCTCACAGGAAGTTTGAATCAGCTCAATGTGGGTTCGGTGAGCTTGGTTGATCATAGCTCGTTACATCCAGCAGGCAAAGGTGTCAATGTGGCCAAAGTACTCGCTGACCTAGGCGCAAACGTCACAGTGACTGGCATTTTAGGTGAAGATAACCAAGAACCTTTTTGTCATCTTTTTTCGGAGAACAACATAACAGATGCATTCATACGCGTAGAAGGTGCTAGCCGTATAAACGTGAAATTGGTTGAGCCAAATGGCCAAGTGAGTGACATCAATTTTCCAGGAGTCACTGTCAGTGAGTTAGATCGAGTGGCATTTGAGACGCAGTTGTTTGCACTGGCCGATACTCATGATTTTTTTGTTATTGCTGGAAGCCTCCCACGTGGAGTCACACCAGAGCACTGCGCAGCATGGATCTCTGAACTGAATAAACGCAATAAAAAAGTCATTTTCGATAGCAGTAAAGCGGCGTTATACGCGGGTATTGATGCCGTGCCTTGGCTTGTTAAGCCTAATGATGAAGAACTAGCCGATTGGGCAGGAAAAGCGATCGAAGATCGAGATGAGCTTTTATCGGTTGCTGAAGCTATTTCAAAAAAAGGAATCACTAATGTGGTGGTGTCGTTAGGAGCACAAGGAGTGTTGTGGTTACAAGATAATAACTGGCTGCAGTCGGTGCCGCCAAAAATGAAAATTGTCAGTACCGTTGGCGCGGGAGACACACTCGTTGCTGGAATGTGTTGGGGCGCATTACAACAATGGGATAGAACGAAAACGTTACGATTTGCTACTGCCTTATCAGCGCAAGCTGTGGCTCAGATCGGAGTCGGTGTTGAATCGTTAGAAACCATAGTAAAAATGGCAGATCTTATCGAAGTAAGTTCAGTTCAAGTAGAGGGAAACTCATGAAAATTTCTATTGTTACCGCATGCCCGAGTGGCATTGCTAGTACAGTCATTGCAGCAGGTTTATTACAACAAGCCGCGAAAGATCTGGGTCACTCAAGTGTCGTGGAGTGCCAATCGAGTGTACAAGATTATGCTCCGCTGAAAGCGGACGATATCGCTCAAGCCGAAGTGGTGGTTATTGCTGCAATGGACGGGTTGGATACGTCACGTTTTGTGGGTAAAAAAGTGTATCAGGATAGCGTTGGCAGTTGTTTTTCGAACCCGACGCAGTGGTTAGAGCGAGCGATCAATGAAGCGACACTCTTAGAAGACGCACAAGTGACAGTCAGCAACGGCAAAAAGATTGTCGCTATAACGGCGTGTCCAACAGGTGTTGCTCACACCTTTATGGCAGCAGAAGCACTAGAGCAAGAGGGCTTGCGTCAAGGTCATCAAATTAAGGTGGAAACACGAGGCTCTGTTGGGGCTAAAAATCAACTGACTGAGAGCGAGATTGCTGACGCTGATCTGGTGATTATTGCTGCTGATATAGAGGTTGATTTATCACGTTTTAATGGCAAGAAACTGTATAAAACCAGTACTGGATTGGCGCTTAAAAAAACCGAACAGGAGCTGGAAAATGCGTTTGAAAATGCGACTCCTTATGTGGGCACTAAAAGTGGGGAAAGCAGCGGTACAACAACAGAAAAAGTAGGAGCCTATAAGCACTTGATGACGGGTGTGTCTCACATGTTGCCTATGGTGGTTGCGGGTGGATTAGCCATCGCACTCTCCTTTGTATTTGGTATTGAAGCTTTTAAAGAAGAGGGCACGTTAGCTGCGGCATTGATGACTATAGGTGGAGGCTCTGCGTTTGCTCTTATGGTTCCGGTGTTGGCTGGTTTTATCGCTTTCTCGATTGCTGACCGTCCGGGTTTAGCGCCTGGGTTAATTGGTGGTATGTTAGCAAGCTCGACGGGAGCTGGGTTCTTGGGAGGAATCATTGCTGGTTTCCTTGCCGGTTATAGCGCAAAGTGGATTGCAGAGAAGGTCTCGTTACCACAATCGATGGAAGCGTTAAAGCCGATTTTGATTATTCCATTGGTGGCGAGTCTGTTCACTGGTTTGGTGATGATTTATGTGGTCGGTGGTCCTGTTTCGTCAGTAATGGCGGCTATGACGGAGTTCCTTAATAACATGGGCTCTGCTAATGCGGTATTGCTGGGTATTATTCTTGGGGCGATGATGTGTTTTGACCTGGGTGGCCCTATCAATAAAGCGGCCTATACTTTTGGTGTTGGTTTGCTTGCATCACAAACATACGCGCCAATGGCTGCAATTATGGCCGCGGGTATGGTGCCTGCGATGGGCATGGGATTAGCCACATTTCTAGCGCGTAAGAAGTTTGTCGCTAGTGAAGCGGAAGCGGGTAAAGCCTCGTTTGTATTGGGGCTCTGCTTTATATCAGAAGGTGCAATTCCTTTTGCGGCGAAAGATCCGATGCGTGTGATTCCGTGTTGTATGGCTGGTGGCGCGTTAACTGGTGCACTTTCCATGTTGTTTGGTGCACAATTAATGGCACCACATGGCGGCTTATTTGTTCTATTGATCCCTAATGCGATAACGCCCGTGTTGATGTATTTAGTCGCTATTGCTGCAGGTACTGCGGTAACTGGCTTCAGCTACGCTTTCCTAAAGCGTGCTGAGTCATAACATTTACATTGTAAATCGAAAGAAAATAGAGCCTTACTTGAAGCAGTCAGGCTCTATGATTATCTACCTGACACAGTTTCTACCACTCTCTTTAGCGTCATAGAGTGACTGATCCGCTTGTTGTATCAGAGCGGCTATCGCACTGTCTGTTGTCGGTATCATGCTAAATGCACCAGCACTCACCGTAATAACACTGCTTGCCTCTGAGTACTCATGAGGAATGGCACTCTTTTCAATTTGAGAACGTAAGGTTTCAGCCACTCGACGTGCCCCGTCAAGATCAGTATCAGGCAGAAGTATGACGAACTCCTCTCCACCATATCGGGCCACTAAATCTGATGATCTAAGATGGGACTGGCCAAGTAACTTAGCCACCGTGCTTAACGTGTTATCGCCTGCTTGATGCCCGTAATTGTCGTTGTACGATTTAAAGTAGTCGATATCGAGCATAATCACCGAGAGAGGAGTATGACTTCGTAGTCCCCTGTGCCACTCCTTCTCTATCTGCTCATCAAATTTGCGTCGATTAGCGATGTTGGTTAATGCATCGGTATAGGTCAGTGTTAATAGATTCTCTTCAGCCAGTCGTCTAATCTTCATCTCTTGGGCTAAACGCGCATTGGAGATGGAGGTCTCTTTGGCGATGGCGTTAGATTGTTTGGAGTGGGCGCGAAACTTTTTAATCACAAAACCAATGCCGACCAGAGATCCCATCAAGACACCAGCGAGCAGGAAGAAAGTTTCTTTTAGCATGCTATTCGCCAGAGATATACTAGATGCTATGCGAGTATTCACTTCTATAACCCCAGCCATATCTCCCGCGACCCAATCACTTTTAGGGCTCTCTTGATGCTTATTATGACAGTTAACACAGCTCTGCTGCATGATGTCAGCGCTGGCATAACGAAGGGTTAATTCACCATCGAGCTGCTGGAAAACGAAATAAGCACTAGTAGGGTCTTTTTGTAGTGCTTCCCATGATCGACGAGAAAATTCATCTTTTAATCCCCCAGATTCTTCACGCCACGGGAAAGGGTATAAGCTGTATATTTTGCTACTTAACCCTTGATTTTTTTCTATTATTTTTTGGTTAAGCAGGCGGATTAGGGTCGTAGGTAGAGGAATCGCT
>NZ_JAKJSQ010000049.1:0-32078 GCF_050337105.1 Aliivibrio kagoshimensis | reverse complement strand
GTACTGTATTGTTATTTAAATATGTTTAATAGATATGCAGGTGGATACAATGGGTGAAATCTTATATCAACATTTAATACATGGTTCAGCAACTCAAGAATCTCTATCAAAATCGGACTCTGATTCGTCAGATGATCATAACAGCAAGCAAGAGATCGAGTTAGAGCTCAAGCAGCAAAGCAATTCAGGCTCCGCAACATCAATTCATTGTGATTTTTTTGGTGCCATCTTCCGATAATTCCCCCTCTTATTTTTCCTCATATGCCCCTATGTTCATTTTACTAGGGGCAATATGGTTACAGTTTCCTGCATAAATAGGCATTATTGTTATAGATAATCAATTTCGTTAAGGATGTCTAATTAATGTAAAAATAATATATTTCATTATCGTTATAATGAACAATCAAAACCGACTTTACCGAATAGCAGGGAAGTGAAATGAAAAAGATAAAACTCGTTCTAGCCTTAAGTACTGTTTTTATGTTTGGGTGTGCCTCAACAGTTCAACTCATGGATAAAAAAGATGGCGAAAATCTTTTGGAGACCAATAAGCCCGTTTACACATTGGTTAATCTCCACCCTGATGAACAAAGATCTAAATTATATTCAGTCAATTATCAGCAGAATGGTCTTATCCCTCTTTGCAGTGAAGTTGAAATGGTTGAGTTACAGTCAAAAAGATTAACCTTTAAAGTGAAAAGTACCGAACGTCAATATACGCTAGACAAACATAGTTCTTCGCCAGATTTTGGTAAATACTTAGCGCAATACTTTGGTACCAGTTGCGATAAAAATACCATCACTACAATGAGCAAAATCGATCAAGCAGGCATCAAAGAAGGTGTTGTGAAAAGTGGCATGACAAAACAAGGTGTCATACTCGCCATTGGTTACCCACCGGAACATAGAACCCCAAGTTTAGAAAGTGATGAGTGGGTTTATTGGCGAAATCGTTTTGGAACAACCCTGATCAAGTTTACCGATGGTGTTGTCACACAACGATAGTAAAATAGAGAGTAGGTGTCTTTGCACGAGGCACTTACTTACTTCTCACATTATATGCCTCATTCACACATCTATCGGCATATGCAACAACGATGAACCAATCAGTTTAATACCGAATTGAACTTTCTACTACTTGCATCATAACCAGACATCCTCCATTATTTACTCAATGAAACGCATTTAATTTAACAACTTAAAACAAGGATAAGTTTATGTTTCTTGATTATTTTGCCTTAGGACTTCTGTTCTTTGTGGCATTGGTTATCTTCTACGGCATTATTGTCATTCATGATATTCCCTATGAAATTGCCCATAAACGCGACCATCCCCACGCAGATGCCATTCATATTGCCGGTTGGGTAAGTCTATTCACTCTGCATGTCCTGTGGCCATTTTTATGGATTTGGGCCACGTTATGGCGTGAAGACAGAGGTTGGGGATTTCACAAACTTGAAGACAATCAACAAGAACTGCAAATACGCGTTAATCACCTCAATGATCAAGTTGAAATGTTGACTGAAAAGCTGACCCAAATTGAAATCAATCAAGGTGTTGCCAAACACATCGCTAATATCAAAGATCCATCTTCTGAGGAGCAAAAATAATGGACCTATTGCTCATTTTAACTTATACAGCACTTTGTGTTGCCGTCTTTAAAATCTTCAAGATCCCGCTGAACAAGTGGACAGTTCCCACAGCAATGCTAGGGGGTGTTGTTCTGATCGGTACCTTGATTCTATTAATGAACTACAACCACCCTTTTACTCAGCTAGGTGGTCAAGTTTATGTTACAACCCCGATTGTACCGTCAGTCAAAGGGAAGGTCATTGAGGTTGCTGTTACTCCCAATCAACTGCTTAAAAAAGGAGATGTATTATTTAAAATCGATCCTCTCCCTTTTGAAGCTGAAGTGATTAGAAAACAGGCGAATTTAGCCGCTGCTAGTAAAGATACGCTCAAGCTTGATACCAGTTACAAAGCTGCACAAGCCAATACTGAAAAAGCCAAAGCGGATAAAGATAAAGCGTACCGTGAGTTTAAACGTTATGAAAAAGGGTTTAATAAAGGCGCATTCACCGCTCAAGACTTAGATACTCGTAAACAAGCCTATAAAGCAGCTCAAGCACAATATGAATCCATGCAAGCAGTCGAAAAGAGCGAATACCTCGATCTAACATCAGAGATTGGTGGAGAGAATACCGACGTCGCCCGTTTAAGAGCTGAGCTTGCTTATGCTCAATTTAATCTTGATGAAACCGTTGTTCGTGCTCCGACTGATGGTTACGTGACACAAATGGCGCTTCGCCCCGGCATGATGGCGGTTCCATTACCACTGCGCCCAGTGATGACATTTGTTCATACTGAAGAGGATTTCTACGTAGGTGCATTTAGGCAGAACTCACTCCAACGTTTACACTCTGGTTTTGAGGCTGAGTTTTTATTCCGCGCCATTCCAGGAAAAGTATTCAAAGGAGAAGTAGTAGAGGTGATCCCTGCGATTGGAGAAGGCCAGATTCAGGCAACAGGATCGCTCCTCAATTCCAATCAGTTTAGGACCAACGGCCGTGCATTAGTTAAACTGGTTATTTCGGATGATCTTAGTGAATATCATCTACCTCAAGGCTCAAATGTTGAAATTTCCGTTTACTCAGACAGCTTTACACACGTCTCTATTATGCGGAAAGTTCTGATTCGAATGAAGAGTTGGCAGAACTACCTCTACCTTGATCATTGATCTGGTTCTTTGTTGGATTGCTGGTTTAATCTAACCATAATAAACCCGTCAGAAGTGATGGGTTTTCTTTATCAGTTACAAAAGAAAAACTAGATAAACGCGTAATTATTTTTACCATCACGTTTGACGACATACATGGCATCATCGGCCAAGTTAACCAGTTCAGTCGGTTTTTCACTATCACTAGGGTAAAGAGAAATACCAATACTTGCGCTAATCGTCACCTCACTCTTTCCAATGACATGATTACTAGCAATAGAGTGTATTAAACGCTCAGTGACATCAATAACGGCTTTTTTATCGACCACATTGTTAAGTATAATTAGGAACTCATCACCACCAATACGAGATACGGTATCAATATCTCGCACACACCCTTTCAATCGTTGTGCCGTCTCTTTCAGTAATTGATCGCCCGCATCATGACCATGGCTATCATTTACTGCTTTAAACCCATCCAGATCCACAAACATCACCGCAACTTGTTTTTGATCACAACGTGCAGCAGTCAATGCCGCAACAAGACGTTCCATTGCCAATTTTCGGTTAGGCAGATCGGTTAACCCATCGTGATTGGCTAGATGGTCAATGCGTCGCTTGGCCTCTTTCAAGTCGGTAATGTCCTCTTTTACCGCTACATAATGACTGATCTGTCCATTCTTCTGCTTAACGGGCGCAATTGATGCAATCTCCCAGTACAGCTCGCCATTTTTTTTGCGATTGTGAAACTCACCTCGCCATGTATTACCTTCCGAGATGGATTTCCAAAGATCACTATACTCATGTACAGACGTCTCCCCCGATTGAAAAATTCGCGGGTTTTTTCCTTTTATTTCATCAAGGTGATAACCCGTTTTTTCCGACGACGCGGGATTAACATAATCTATCAACCCTTTATTATCGGTAATGATAATTGAGGAAGCCGACTGCTCCACCGCTAGTGACACAATTCTCAATTTAGACTCTAATACACCGTATGAGAGCAGTGTTAATGAGATGGCAATGGCACCAATGATAAAGATCCCACTTAAAAAAACGAACGTCGTTAATAAGCCGGGGGACATGAATGGACTGTCCGACGGTTGAATAAAAGTAATCACCCCTCGCATACCATGAAATAGGCCAAAAAGTGAAAACACGATAACCGGGGCGAAACTAGAGGTACGCCAAGGCGCATCTTTGTCTTGTAATAGGGAAAAAACAATAAAGCCACAGGTAAGCACAAACGAAGCCGAAAGAATTTCAACTCTAATACTTAAGTTTTGATCTACATGTGAGAAGTAGTAAAAGCATGCGGCAACAACAGGGGTTAAAGCATAATCAATGAGCAGTAATGGATCCTTACCAGTAAAGACCCTTACCCCTCTTAAGATAAGCACAAAACCGAGTACGTAAAATGAATTTGCAGTCACCAGCGACAAGTAATCAGAAAGCACGCCTCGCGTAGAAATAAGCACGCTAGCAATTGCAATGCATGACATACCGCTCGCCCAATATCCTGCACCATTACGCTTAGATTGAGCGTGCCACAATACCAAAAGAGCAATTGCAGACCCAATGGAGATAAGAGCAGTAACAACGAGTAGAGTACGATTATCTAACACAAACATTAATCCGATTTATTGGGCATAATAATTATTCATTCTATCAATTGTATCTTACCTACTCATTCATAACTGTAGAAAGCTCAAAAAACAGACATAAAAAACCCGCTTTTACGCGGGTTTATCTTATTCGTTTATTTTATCTGTATATTTTAATCTAACTCAACAAGGTTTTTCTCAAACTCGTCAAACTGATCTTGTACAGATTGTTCAGGTTCAGCACTTGCTAGACTAGCAATTACAATCGCCAACGTTGCAAACACAATTCCAGGAACAATCTCATATACATCGAAGATGCCGCCAGTCAACTGCTTCCAAACCACAATCGTTAAGCCACCAACAAGAATGCCTGCAAGAGCACCATTTCGATTCATACGTTTCCAGTAAAGACTTAACACAATAGCCGGTCCAAACGCAGCACCAAAACCAGCCCACGCGTAAGACACTAAACCTAGCACTGAACTTTCTGGATCCATCGCTAAAAATAGTGCAACCAGTGAGAGAGCAATTACTCCAACACGGCCGACCATCACGATTTCCTCTGAAGAAGCTGAAGGCTTGATGATTTGCTTATAGAAATCTTCAGCTAAAGCCGAAGAAGAAACCAATAGCTGTGAATCCGCGGTGCTCATAATTGCCGCCAAAATAGCCGCTAATAAGATACCTGCAATCACAGGGTGGAAAATGGAATTAACCAATAGCATGAAGATCTTTTCACCATCCGCCAGTTCTCCAGCCAGTTCACTGTTTACATAAAGTAAACCAGTTAAACCAACCAATACTGCACCAAACATAGACAGTGCCGTCCATACCACTGCGATACGGCGAGCAGTGGTTAAATCAGCATTGGTTCTCGTCGCTTTAAAACGCGCAAGAATGTGAGGTTGACCAAAGTAACCTAATCCCCAAGCCAGTAGTGAAATGATAGCAATCGCAGACAGCGGCTTACCATCAGTCCCATTCCAAATGGTTAACAACTCTGGATTAATCGCAGCAATATCAGATCCTAACTGACCAAAGCCTCCATCCATCGCCGCAATGGGTACGATAAGTAGAGCAGCAGACATAAGCAGTCCCTGTACTAAATCAGTCCAAGATACCGCAAGGAAACCACCAAACAGTGTATAAGAGACAACGCAAGCGGCACCGATAACGACAGCAATAACGTAATCTAATCCAAATACAGTTTCAAACAATTTTCCGCCAGCTACTAAGCCTGAGCTTGTATAAAAAAGGAAGAACATCAAAATGAAGAAAGCAGCAATTGTTTGAACGAGTTTCGATTTATCGTTAAATCGACGTGACAAATATTCAGGTAACGTCAATGAATCGTTAGTTGTGATGCTGTAAGTACGCAGTCTTTTTGCACAAATTAACCAATTTAACCAAGTACCAACCAGCAGACCACCAGCCAGCCATAATGATTCCAAACCAGCCGCATACGCATAACCCGGTAAGCCAAGAAGTAACCAGCCACTCATGTCAGATGCTCCAGCAGAAAGTGCAGCAGGCCATGGGCCCAGCGTACGTCCACCTAAAAAGTAATCTGATGAGTTTGCTGTACGTTTATACGCATAAACGCCGATTGCCAGCATCATAATCAGGTAAGCGATAAAAGTTGAAGTTATCGCAAAACTATTTTCTATCATATTTTCCTCTCATTATTATATTCACCCTCTATCCTGTGAGGGTATAAAGCAGCTCACCTCTTGAGCTGCTTATTTATGGAGCGGTGATGATCACTTAGTGATCACCACTGCCCAATTCTAGCAATGTTGCATTACCACCAACGGCGGTAATGTTAATGGTTCTGGTTTTCTCGGTAATAAACCTCAGTACAAAGTGACTGTCAGTTACCGTGATCAAGCTGTTTAAGTCGGTCTCTGCAATCAACTGTGCCAACAAACCTGTTCTGTTTGAAAGCTGTCTATTGATACCTTGTGCGTCAATTGCGTTCCCCACAAACGCAACGCCAGCCGTAGACGTATCTTCAATTAATGCATTTAACAAAGAAAAATCAGCCAACTGCACGACAGATTTAGGAAAGCCTGCTTTTAAAAGTGTTGATTGCAGTCTGCTTGCCAACTCAGCGTGCTTTTCTGGTAATGAGATAATGACAGTATTTCCCGCGACAAGTGCGGTGGCAAGTTGCCCTACCACTCCACTGACAGATAGCTCATCACTGGCAGTCATCACAAACACACCGCGCCCGGCAGTATAAAGCTCGTTCGTTTCACCAGTAGGGCCTGGCATTAGCTTCTCTTCACCTATTAGGGATAGTGCTTGCTTGGCTTGATGTTTCGCCATCTTTGAAGACATAACCCCTAAACTTGGATCTTCAGCCAGTTCATCGGCCCAACGAATGACTAAATCACTGCGTACGCTTGCGCCAATGTCGTTCCACATATCCCAATTCGCATGAGACTGTTTAATAAGAGTGTTAATTTGAGCAGTCATAAGTGCAATCCTATAATGTTTGAGTAAGTGGACGTGGTGAAACAGCGACTTCTTTAGTAAAACGGTATAAATAGTGAGGCCCACCCGCTTTCGGTCCAGTCCCTGACATACCTTGTCCACCAAACGGTTGCACGCTAACTACCGCACCAACCTGATCTCGGTTGATATAGCAGTTACCCACTCGGCTGCGTCTTTCAATATGGCGGTAAGTCGCTTCATTACGACTGTGAATGCCCATTGTTAACCCAAAGCCTGTGCTATTGATTTGATCAATCACGTTATCTAACTGACTCGCTTCGAATCGGACCACATGCAAAATAGGGCCAAACTGCTCATTCTCAAGCTGATCAATTGAGTCTATTTCAATCGCTGTTGGTGGAACAAAATCGCCCTCTTCACAGCTATTACTTAATGCAATCTGTCCAACTAGCGGGTTGTTCACTAACATCTTGTCAATATGAGCCATCAGCTTCTGTTTGGATTTATTGTCAATCACAGGTCCAACATCAGTACTGTGCAGATATGGAAGCCCCACACTGAGCTCTTGCATTGCCCCATTAATGAGAGTGAGTACACGCTCAGCAATATCTTTCTGAATGAACAGCACACGAAGTGCTGAACAGCGCTGACCTGCAGAAGCAAAAGCCGAACGAACCACATCCCTTGCTACTTGTTCTGGAAGTGCTGTGCTGTCAACAATCATCGCATTTTGACCACCGGTTTCAGCAATCAATGGCACTTGCTCGCATTCACGTGCGGCTAATGAACGGTTGATCGCTTGGGCAGTTTCCGTTGATCCCGTAAAGACAACACCAGCAACTCGAGCATCCGATGTTAATGGACCACCCACTTCAACACCAGTACCTGGCAATAGTTGAATCGACTCTTTCGGGAAGCCTGATTCCAACATCATTTCAACCGCACGTGCTGCAATTAATGATGTCTGTTCAGCAGGTTTGGCAACGACAGTGTTACCCGCCACCAGTGCCGCTGAAATTTGACCTAGGAAGATAGCCAGCGGGAAGTTCCACGGACTGATACAGACAAATACACCGCGACCTTGACGCTCGACCTGACGTGTCACTTCGTCAAAACCGACAATGGTTTTGGCTGATGAGAAATTCTCAACCGCTTGTTGTGCGTAATAACGACAAAAGTCCACCGCTTCACGTACTTCATCAATACTGTCGTGAATGGTTTTTCCCGCTTCTTTATGACACAGAGCGATCAACTCTGGCATGTTCAGTTCTAGTTGATCCGCCAACTTATTCAAACATTCTGCACGTTGATTTACTGGAGTGGTAGACCACTGGTTGAAGTAACCCGCTGTAATATCAAGCGCTTCATTCACATGTTGTTGATTCGAGAAGATGACGGAACCGACCTTAATACCACGGTCATAAGGGGCAGTGATCGTTTGAATAACTGAACTGTCCTTGATCATGCTTTCGTCGTGTTTTTCTCCATTAATAATTGGACCTGCTTGCCACTGTTTCGTCATCTGCTGTTCAATAGCAGCTTCAAACGGCTTCGCTTCACTCTCAATATCAATATTGACGCTGTATGAATTCTGTCTATCCGCGAAGATTTGTGGCGGTAGAGGAATCAAACCGTTGTGTAGCGTCGAACGACTCTTCAACACATCAACAGGGTGTTCTGTTAGTTCTGAAATCGGGCAGCGAGCATCAACAAGACGATGTACAAATGAACTGTTAGCGCCATTTTCCAGTAAACGACGTACTAAATAAGGTAACAGGTCCTTATGACTGCCAACCGGAGCGTAGATTCGTACATTCGCATCAAACATCTCCATCGCATGATTATAAAGTGCATCACCCATTCCATGCAGACGTTGGAATTCAAACTCTTTATGTGTTGCCATAACTGCAACTGCAGAGACAGTATGAGCGTTGTGGCTAGCAAACTGTGGATAGATAAGCCCTTTCACATGTTCACTTAATAAAAATCGAGCACACGCTAAATATGAAACATCAGTGGCTTCTTTACGTGTATAAACCGGATAATCAGCGAAACCATTTTGTTGCGACAACTTAAGTTCACTGTCCCAATATGCGCCTTTAACCAATCGTAGTGGGATAAGATCTCCCTGCTCTTTAGCCAATGCAGCCAACCAAACCAATACAGGTAAAGAACGTTTCATGTAAGTCTGAACAACAATCCCTAACTTACCCCAACCTTTAGCTTCGTCACTGCGATATAACTTCTCAAACAATTCTAAGGAGAGCTCTAAACGATCGGCCTCTTCAGCATCAATAGTTAAACCCACATCTAATTCACGTGCCCGCTCAATCAGTTTAGATACCGATGCATACATTTCAGTTAGTACGCGCTCTCTGTTTGCCACTTCATAACGTGGGTGCAGAGCTGAAAGTTTAATTGATACCGTTGGAGCCGGGGCACTGCTGGTGCTTTTTTTGTTAGCGCTACCCACTGACTCAATCGCCATCACGTAGGATTTGAAATATTTATCCGCATCCACTGAAGTAAGTGCTGACTCACCAAGCATGTCATACGAGTAAGTAAAACCTTTCTCTACAGAACTTTTTCCATTCTTCTGAGCTTCAGAGATGGTACGACCCAATACAAATTGGTGCCCCATGATTTTCATGGCCTGGTTCATCGCCTGACGAATCACAGGTTCGGACATCTTATTGACTAAACGGTTAATCACATTAGAAGGCTCACCATCTTTTTTGGTGTCCATGGTGACGACTTTACCGGTTAAAAGAAGGCCCCAAGTAGAGGCATTTACAAACGCTGAATCAGAGCTTTTAAGATGAGACTTCCAATCTGCCACGCTCAATTTGTCACGAATTAACGCGTCAGCTGTTGCCGCATCAGGGATACGCATTAACGCTTCTGCCAAACACATGAGGAGAATCCCCTCCTTCGTATCCAAGCTATATTCAAGCAGCAGTGCATCTATCATCTGGATTGCATTTTTATCTGCACGAACACGCTCAATCAACTCTGAGGCACTGTCGGTAATTAATAACTGTTCTTGTTCATTCGGTTGAGCTAAAGGAATCAGTTCTTGTAACCACTGATCTTCACTTACCATATAAAGCGGAGAAATTAGTGACCAAAGCTCATCTAACGGACGTTCAATAAATGATGTAGACAGAGTGTCCTGAGCACGAAATATCGTAGATGTTGACATGTATATCCCTCAATATGAAAACTCGAAACCAGTTAATGTTAATAAGAACAATTAACCGGTCAGCCAATTTGCCTACATACTATTTTTAGAAACCAATAAAATCTTGTCAAAAACTCCGATCTATTTGTAATAATATCGGTTCATTAACAACTTGAGAACATAAACACCTATATGTTTATAAAAAATTGCTTACGATATTTTGATGGAGAGGTTCCCTGCAACCGAGAAAAGGTGTGCGTAAAGCTGCTTTGATTAGCAAAACCACAAGCGTCAGCAATTTGATTGAGTGACAACAAGCTGTTTTCTAATAGTTCTTTTGCAAGATCAATGCGTTTAAGTAGCAGATATTGATGGGGGGTAATGCCATTTTGCTGTTTAAATAAGGAGAAAAACTGGCTTTCGCCTAAAAAGACACAACCCGCAAGTTGAGTGATCGAAATTTTACGGCCGATGTGCTGAGTAATATAACTGTCGATCTTGTCCATATTAATACGCTGTTCTTTTAACTGGTCTTTACCTGCATAAACATGGCGCTGAAGCAGTGCGATTAACGTATCATTGCAAGCTCTTCCTAATAGAAGGTCTTCAGGGCTGGCCTGCATTTCGGCCACCAACAAACGAATTAGCTGCTGAATCTTATTGTCTAATTGAAAGTAGTGGCTCGAAGAGAAAAGTGCATTAAGTCGTTGAATAGTATCGTTCTCTTGGGACGACTCTTCAGGTAAATTAAGGACTAAGATCTCAGAAGATCCAATACCATTAAAAGCGTGGTCAGCGCTCGCTGTCACCACACAACCTTGGCCGGGTAAAATCAAACTGCTCGAGCCTTCGATATTAAATTCAACATGACCTTTCAAGCCGATGACCACTTGACTGTAGTTGTGATCATGATGATTAATCTCATTGGGCAGCAATATGATCTCCGCCGGTTTCACAAGATTATCAGACATATACACCTCAAATGGCCAACATTTATTTAACTAAATAGTACATTAGAAAATATCAATACACTACCGTCTAACTGTGAATTCCTACTCCCTCTTTAACCAGTAGGAACAATGAACAATCTGTTCAAAATTACGGCCAGTGTATTTTCAATTTATTATAACGTCCAACTCTGTCGAGGCAAAAACGATTTGAAGCCTTTATTCGCCTAGCTCCTTAAATTAATTGATTAAAAATCAGACAAGGATCATTTGCGATGATCTTCTTGATCATTGTTTCGTAACGCAATCTATTTCAGTGCCATAAATTTGACAAGGAAAGCCAAAAAAAAGTCGCATATTATCTTTTTGCGGTTTGCTTTTTTAAAGCAATTAACTGTTTTCTTGAAAAAACTAAACACGAATCAAATAATACAATTTTAAATAGGTGAATATAAAGCATAAATGATATGCTTCCGTATAAAATATTATCACTCTAACGATATCGATTTTGAAAAGAGAAGAAAGCAAGGGACTTATGATCATAAAACGTTTGCCAGCGCTCTGTATGGCGCTTACACCATTACTGCTATCAGGTGCTGCTATAGCTAATGAGGCAGTTCAACAACCAGCTCACTCGCTTGCTTCTATTGATGCTAGGCTCAAGGAAAAAGGAGCTGAAATCGATAATGTTGATGAAAAACTCTCTCTTGAAAAGGGCGAAATCAACTCGTTAAATAATCAACGTGCTGATTTAAAAGCAGAATCTATTAAGCTAGATAAAAAGAGAAAACATGCGCAGGTCAGTTTAGACCAACAGTATAAGCGTATGATTGAAGATCCAGATCTAGATATCTCAGCTTACCAAAAGCAGTACCAAGACGCTTGGAAAGAAGTAAAAGATAATCAAGTAACTACCTTAACGCTTGAACAGAATATTGAAGAGCACCAACGTCTTTATAAAACAGCATCTATAAAGAAGAGACACCTTCAAGATGAGTTAGAGAATATCCATGAATCACGCCAAGAAGCTCGAGTTCTTCGAATTCGCAATGAGCTAAACAGCAGCGATACCATGCAGATTTCACACACCATTGCGTGTGACACCTCTTTGACATTAGCTCAGTGTTCTAACCAAGGTAAAACACTGACGATGCAAAAAGCGGTTAATAAATTCCAAGCAGGACTCATCAATAGCCTTTCTGAGTCAGACCTTGCTAAGCAGAACTTAAATAACGTTGAGCTTAATGTTCATGTTATGGACAGCAATGTGCTTGAGAGCGGATTTAGCGGTAACAATCGCTACGCCACAACGATTCAAGCTGAAATGAAACTGCGTTCAGTATCCATTGCTGCCTGTCAGTTATTAGGTTTAGAAAATCGTTACTGTATTGAGTCATCAAACGGTACAACGCATAAAGCCTCTGATCAAAAAGAGAAGCGTTGGGTGAGTGTCACCATTCGTTCAAATCGCCACGATGATAAAGTCACAGTTAATGGCGTAAATTATGGCAGTACTCCCGTTGATGTCATGCTACCTGTCGGCCTACATCAGGTGACAGTAGAGAAGAGCGAGTTTGAACCTTACAGTCGTCAGCTTATGTTTGGTAAAAACCTAACGGTTTGGGCCGATCTTAAACAGCAAAAAAATCGTCCTAAGCAGGGTCGAAAGTTTGCTGATACGCTAAAGAATAAAAATGAAGCGTTAGAGATGGTTGTGATTAACGCCGGACAATATCAAGTTGGGCCACAAGCCAAGCAGCAGATTACTCTAGAGAAAGCATACTCAATCAGTTCCACACCTATCACTGTTAAGCAGTATGATCAGTTTGTATTACAAACCGGGTATGTAACAGAGTCTGAAAAAAATCGTGGTTGCCAAGCGATCACGAATGGCACGTCAACGTTACTACAAAATCAAAACTGGCGTCAGCCTGGCTTTGAACAACAAGCGAACTCCCCAGCAGTTTGTATCACACGAAAAGATGCGGAAAAATATGTCAGCTGGTTAAGTAAACAAACGGGTTACAAATACGCGTTACCTACTGAAGCACAGTGGGAAGTTGCTGCTCGAGCAGGAAGTACTGATGACTTCTGGTGGGGCAATGAGATAGGAGCAGGAAATGCGAATACTGGTTGGGGCGGTTCAAGCTGGTCTAACAAAAGTACTTCACCTGTCGCTAGCTTCGCTGCTAACCCATATGGACTTTACGATACAACAGGTAACGTGTGGGAGTGGACGAGTGCCGCATCTGGTGTGGTTAGGGGCGGTTCATGGAGCTTCGCACCAAGTAAAGCAAAAGTCTATGAGCGCTTAGAGATTAAACCTGAAACCAGTGCAAACTTTACTGGCTTTAGAGTCGTCAGAGAGCTGTAAATAGATAAACAGACAAAACTAAAAATGCGGCCAATTGGCCGCATTTTTTATGTGTAACTGTTAAGAACCTAAGGTGCTAGGCGCTCTATCGTCCACTCAGATTGATGTTGATCCGTATAAAGAAAACGGTCGTGCAAACGGTGTTCACCACCCTGCCAAAACTCAATCGACTCCACTTTAATTCGAAATCCACCCCAAAAGGTAGGAACAGGGATCTCGCCTTGTGCAAACTTCTGTTTGAGCTCTAAGAATTTACCTTCTAATGCACTTCTTGCGGTAATTCGACTGCTCTGTTTACTGGCCCAAGCCGCAATTTGACTCTCTTTAGGTCTTGATGAGAAATACTTTACATTTTCGGCTATCGACAATTTCTCCGCCACACCTGTGATATGCACTTGTCTCTCAAGCGGATGCCAAGGAAAGTGCAGGCTTACTTTTTTATGTTCTTGAATATGTTGTGCTTTACGACTAGCTAAGTTGGTGAAAAAGACAAACCCTTTTTCATCAAAATGCTTAAGAAGAACGATTCTCTGAAAAGGCTGACCAGATTCATCAACCGTTGCGACTGTCATTGCGGTTGGATCGGTTAATTTAGCGTTGACCGCCTGTTGTAGCCAAGTCTCAAACAGCTCAATCGGTTCTGATGGTAACGAAGAACGACGCAGTCCGTCTTTACAATATTCACGGCGAATATCAGATAAATCCATTTTTACTCCCCTAATCACTCATTATTTCATAAGAATGTCAGTTACATCAGCGAGCTGATCCTGAATGGAGGCATTATCGCGCTATTTGACCAGCAACCCAAGAGAATTTTCCTACCAGCAACGCATACTCAGCGACCACAGACAATTATTTTGTTATTATTTAGTTAAATGTAGGGATAGCATCAGTCATCATGGTAGATAAAAAGAAGTCACCTCTTGTGAGCAGTAAAAAGATCCGTTTTATCTTTTGGTATGCGTTGATTGGCATCGCCTTAGGTATCGCAGTCTCCTACTCGACGTTTCACCAACTTCAATCGACCCTAGAACTTCGTATGTCACGAGATGCCGCTCGATTAAGTGAAAAGATTTCCGATGAGCTATCACGTTATAGCCAGTTACCCACCATACTCAGCCATGATCCCAGATTGATTAACTCTCTCATCAACGACAGCGGCAGTCAAAACAACCAAGTATTAAATCTACTCTTAGAGAAGTGGGCTAAACAGAGTTCAGCTGACACCATCTACCTACTAAAAGTCACAGGCCTTGCGGTCGCCTCCAGTAACTGGCAAGAAGAGGACAGTTTTGTTGGTTCCAATTACGCCTTTCGCCCTTATTTTAAGCAAGCCATGATGAACAACCCAGGCCGCTACTTTGCTCTCGGCAGTAAATCGGAGGAGCGTGGTTACTACTTCTCTTCCCCAATACGATTTAACAACTCCATTATTGGCGTATTGACCGTGAAAGTGAATCTGGAGAACATTGACAGATTATGGTCTTATGAAAGTTTAGATTTCAGTCTCATCGATGATAAGAGTGTGGTTTTTTATAGCTCTAAACCTAACTGGTTATACAATACGTTAGTGCCACTATCACAAGCCGAAAAGGCCTCTATTTTGCGCTCTAGCCAGTATGGACAAGCGCCTCTATTCGTACTATCCAATATTCAAAGCTTACAGCAATTAAAGGAGTCTGATCGTCTCTCTATCCTCAAAACCCCTTTTACCGAAGAGCAGACTCTATTCATCACTAAGAGACAGATTAAAGACACTGGCATAAAAATATTGGCCATGTCTGATATTCAGCATACATACCAAAATGTCCAACGGGTCTTACTGATATTCATTGTGTTTTACACCCTTCTTGTTTTAGTCATTACCTCTTGGTACCAAACCCTAATGGCCCGGAGAAAACTAACCGCCGCTAATGATGAGCTAGAGCATAAAGTCATCAAACGAACCCTATCGTTACAACAGAGTAACCAAACACTGAGAGATACCATTCAGCAGTACGAGATCACTCAAAAAGAGCTACAACAAACCCAATCTGAGCTCACCCAAGCGGCAAAACTGGCGATGCTTGGTGAACTGTCAGCAGGCATTAATCATGAGATCAATCAACCCCTTTCAGCGATCAGAACGTACGCAGAAAACTGTCAACGTTTACTGCATAAACAGCAATACGTCGTTGTCAGCAGTAACATCGAAAAAATCGTTGAACTGAATATTGTTATCTCTGAGATCATCGCCAAATTTAAAGTGTTTGCTAGAAAAAGCTCAACGAATGCCTCTTACCATACCGATATTAAAACCGCGATCACCTCAGCATTAACCATCATTGGTAATAAGCTTATTAATCAAGGGATCACGCTAAAAATTGAGCCCAACAATCTTGAGACAACCGTTCGTGCCGAACTGATTCAGTTTGAACAAGTCCTCGTCAATTTGATTCACAACTCAATCCAAGCTTTAGAGGGAATAGAGTCACCGCAAATAGTCTTCTCAGTGCAACTAGACAGCGAACATGCGCTTATTTGCCTTACTGACAATGGCAAAGGGATGAGTCAGCAACAACTGCACGACATATTCACCCCATTCTTTACCACCAAAAAAGAGGGACTGGGTCTTGGCATGACCATATCAAAACGAATCATTGAGTCATTCTCTGGTCAACTTACCGTAGGGAACCATCAACCACGAGGGGCTAAATTCACCATCGCATTGCCACTTTTTCATGACAACAAGGGACAGAAGTGAACAGAGAGATAATTTTCATTGATGATGAGCTGCATGTGCGTGAATCAATCACGCAGACGCTGACACTAGAGGGGTTTACCGTTCACAGCTTCAGCCATGCAAAAGAGGCATTAAGCATCATTACGCCTCTCTATCAAGGCATCATAATATCTGATATCAATATGCCAATGATGGATGGCATTACCTTTTTACAACAAGCGCTAGCCATCGACTCAGATCTTCAAGTCATAATGCTAACCGGACATGGTGATATCTCTATGGCAGTTAAAGCGATGAGCATTGGTGCCTATCACTTTATTGAAAAGCCGTTTTCTACCGATCGATTTATCGACATTATCAATAAAGCGTTCGATCGTCGAAACTTGATACTTGAAAATAAAGAGTTAAAAAATGAATTGGCCGCTCAAAGTGCTCCAGGACCTCGTATACTCGGTAACAGTGAAGAGATAAAACAGGTTCGTCGCATATTGCACCACGTTAAAAACAATACCGATAGTGTGCTTATCTCCGGTGACAGTGGCACAGGTAAAAAATTACTGGCCAGATACATTCACGATCACAGTCAAAATAGCTCAATGCCCTTTATCCGTATTAACTGTCGTCACCTTATATCGAGCAGTGAAGGCAGTAATCTATTTGAGTTTAACCAAGACCATCAACTCACTCACCCTAGATTAGAAAAGCTTCATCAACTACAGACAGGGACACTCTATCTGCATGATATCGATAAAATGGCCTCCAAAGAGCAAACCAGTCTGCTGCACTATTTGCAATTAGCGCCGACACTAAGTGAATTCAACATTCGAATTATCGCCTCTTCCTCACTCGATCTATTGCAAGCAAGCAGATCAAACCGTTTTAATTCGAAGCTATTATATGCTCTAAATAGCATATCAATCTCCTTACCACCTCTTAGCAATAGAAAAAAAGACATCCCTTTACTGTTTCAAAACTTCACTCGAACAGCAGCCAGCCGATATGGTATAGAGACCCCTGCTATCTCAGCGGATCTTTTTCAACAACTCAAAGAGTATGACTGGCCAGGTAACGTCCGCGAGTTACGAAACTTTGCAGAAAAAAGCATCCTAATGGGAACCGAGGTAGCACTATCCACCTTAATGGGAACAACCTCAGAGGGGAGAAATCTTGGCTTAATGGCACGAATCGATCAATTTGAATTCACCCTGATTTCAGATGCACTTCAGCGCCACAATGGTCGGTTGAAAGAGGTACAAGATGAACTGCAACTTGCGAGAAAAACACTGTATGACAAAATGAAAAAGCATCATTTAGATAAGGATAATTTTAAAGGCTAGTGTGATTAATAGTCGCTATACTTAAGTCGAAGGACATATAGATAAATCATCAGCTTAACATTGTTATAAAAACAGACTACTATGCAACCACACATAGTAATTACCCTTTTTTTACTCGTTTTATCGACCATGAAGTAAAGGTAAATGAAAAAAAACAGTTTTCAACAGCTAACCAAAACAGAGAGCCAGTTTGTCGATGACAAGACATCCGCCTTACTTTTAAAGACGCCATCGAGCGCCAGAGTTTTACTGTGGATTGTGATTCTGTTTTTTATTACCGCCGTCGCTTGGTCTTCATGGGCCCAAATTGATAAAGTTACTGTTGGCTCTGGCAAAGTGATCCCCTCTTCACAACTTCAAATTGTACAAAACCTTGAAGGGGGATTAGTGAAAGAGGTATTGGTATTTGAAGGTCAGAAGGTTGAAAAAGGACAGCAGCTGTTATTGATTGATGACACCCGCTTTCGTTCTGATTTCCGAGAAAAAGCGCAAGATGTTGCCAATTTAACGGCTGAAGCTGTACGTATCTCTACAGAACTGGCCAGTATTGTTATTAAAAACGACAAGAATACCCCATGGCAACAGAGTGTTGTCATCAAACAAAGCCCGTTTAATTTCAGTGATTTATTTATTAAAGAGCATCTCGAATTAGTAAAAAGGCAAGCGGCCGAATATAACGAGACTTTGAATAATTTAAGAAATCAAATGTCAGTATTTGATCATCAAATCATCCAAAAAGAGCAGGACTTAATCGAGTTAAAAGCTCGAGTAATTAACCTACTTCGTAGTTATGAATTTGCAAAAAAAGAGCTCGAGATTACCCAACCCTTAGCCGATGAAGGGATAGTTCCTAAAATTGAGCTACTAAAGTTACAGCGTGAAGTGAACAATACACAACGCGAACTCACCTCTACACAACTCAAAGTTCCAGCTGTTAAATCATCCATTCGCGAAGTAGTCTTTAAACGCCTAGAGATAGTGCTCACTTTCCGCTCTAATCAACAAGATGAACTGAATAAGATAGAAGATAAGCTCGCTTCATTAACCGAATCACAAGTAGGCCTTGAAGACCGGGTTAACCGAACCGTCGTGGTATCTCCAGTGAATGGAACCATCAAGAAAATCTATACCAATACAATTGGCGGTGTTATTCAGCCTGGCATGGATTTAATCGAAATCGTCCCTAGCGAAGATAACCTACTTATTGAGGCAAAAATTGCCCCCCAAGATATCGCCTTCTTACGCCCGCATTTACCAACAATTGTAAAATTCAGTGCTTATGAGTTTACTCGTTATGGTGGATTAGACGGTACGCTTGAGCATATCAGTGCCGATACAATACAAGATGAAGAAGGGAATAGCTTTTATTTGGTAAGAGTAAGAACAAAAGAAAAAAGCATTCATTCACAGAGTGAAAAGCTGCCTATCATCCCTGGAATGACGGCGACTGTTGATATCGTCACCGGGAAACGAACCATTTTAGATTACATTCTCAAACCCATTATCCAAGCGCAACAATCGGCCTTAAGAGAATAAGAGGTATATTTATGAACTTGAGAGTTCAATTTTTTTTCGCTGCGAGCTTATTAACAATAAACTCACAAGTGATGTCACAATCGTTAGAGCAATCAGTTGCAACGACATTAGCAACCAACCCTGAAATTCGAAGTGCATTCAACGAATATAAAAGTCGCGTTGAAACCTCTAACAGTTCGAGTGGAGCCTACCTTCCGAGCTTAGATCTTGATGCTGGCATTGGCTATGAAGACATTGATCCAGCTAATAATGAGCAGACAGAGTTAACCAGAAAAGACGCATCGTTAACCTTTACCCAGCTCATCTGGGACGGTTCATCAACTTGGAACGATATCGACAGAACCACTGCGGAAGCAGAGTCCATGCGTTATCAACTGCTTTCTGACTCACAAAACATGGCCTTATCTGTGATTGAGGTATATATCAATGCAATTAAAGCCGAAGAGGTACTGGTACTGTCTGAAAAAAACTTAGCCATTCATAACCGCATCTTCTCTGACATCGAAAAAAGAGCCAACTCAGGCATCGGTTCAACGGCGGACCTCGTGCAAGTGAAGGCCCGACTCGCTCGAGCGAATACCAATTTATTAGCCGCCCAAAACAACCTTTATGACGTGCACACCCAGTTTATTCGCGTGGTAGGTCGTCCACCAAGTGAATTAGTCCGACCTTTTGCTGACAGTTCTATGCTCCCAGAGTCATTAGAAGATGCTGTCGATCTAGCTTATCAGCAACACCCTATAGTTAAAGTGGCCACCTCTGATATTGACGCAGCTAACTACCAATATAAACAGACTAAAGGTAACTACTACCCCTCTTTTAGTTTCGAAGCGAGCCAATCCTGGAAGGATGATGCTGATGGTATAGAGGGAAGCAGTGACGAATTCTCTGCCATGCTCCGTATGCGTTACAACCTATTCAATGGTGGATCTGATAGCGCAAACAGCGATCGAGCAGCATACCAATTGAATAAATCTAAAGATCTGCGTGACCGAGCTTATCGTATGTTGGAAGAGGGAACTCGTCTTTCATGGAGTGCTTTAGCCCTAAACCAGCAACAACGTCCTTTTTTACAAGAACATGTTGATGCCGCGAGTGAAACGGTCAGCGCCTATGAAAAACAGTTCAAAATAGGAAAACGTACTCTGCTTGACCTTCTTAACACTGAAAATGAGTTGTTCGAAGCTCGTAAAGCGTTTGTAGAAGGAAACTACTCGTTAGAACTGGCCAAATATCGCGTTCTCAATGCGACAGGCGCACTGTTAACCTCACTTCGAGTAGAGACCCCACAAGAGTGGAGTATTCCACTCAATGACTCTAACAGTAGCGAGGAGAACTAATCATGAAAAAATCGATTGTGATTGTTAGTTTATTAATACTGGCTAGCTGCTCCTCTTCTCATGACATTAGTGACAATCCGAGCCAAGAGCATATTCAAAGCTTCGATCTCACTGATTCTGACAGTGATGGTGTCATTAATGCACGAGATCTCTGTGAATCCACCCCAAAAGGTGCAGCTATTGATAATGATGGTTGTCCTAAGATGGTTGATAAATCTGAATCAAAAGATGTTCATATCCTATTTCAAAATGACTCTGCAACCATCAGCCCGACCTTTCATGCAGAAGTTAAAAAAATGGCTGAATTCATGACGAG
Source organism: Aliivibrio kagoshimensis (assembly GCF_050337105.1). Lineage (NCBI taxonomy): Bacteria > Pseudomonadati > Pseudomonadota > Gammaproteobacteria > Vibrionales > Vibrionaceae > Aliivibrio > Aliivibrio kagoshimensis. The sequence goes on along the minus strand of NZ_JAKJSQ010000049.1, from coordinate 11,545 downwards.
CTACCCGGAAACAACGCTTGTTTTGCAAGGATATGCCAGTAAGTCAGGTAATGAAGACCACAACCTAAAACTGTCGCAACAACGTGCAGAAACAGCAAGAGATGCGCTAATATTCGAAGGGGTTGAAGCAAACAGGATCTCTATTGTAGGGTATGGTGAGAGTTTTTTAGAACAAGAGGGTGATTCATTATCTGCAGAAGCGGTAAATCGACGTGTGATAGGGACGGTAGTGGGTTACAAAGGAGTGGTAAAAGATGAATGGACCATTTTTTCTTCCCGCGAACAGTAATGTGTAATTGAACAGCATGAGATATTGGCTCTGGTTCTCTCTTCTTTTGTCTGTCAGTTCAGTCACGATTGCACTGACAGACTCTGAGCAAAAATGGATCAACAGCGTGGCCTCTTTTTACGGAGAGAGAGCGGGCAAACGTGTCTCGGCATGGCGCGATGTAATTAATGACTCTTCATCACTTTCAGAGCCTGAAAAGTTAGAAAACATTAATAATTTTTTTAACCAACTCTATTTTGTCAATGATATCGCTTTATGGGGCAAAGAGGATTACTGGGCCACCCCGCTAGAGTTCTTAGGCAGCAATGCTGGAGATTGTGAAGACTTTAGCATCGCCAAATACTTCTCACTAATTGAGCTCGGCATAGATGATAAAAAATTGCGATTAGTTTACGTTAAGGCATTAGAACTGAATCAGTTTCATATGGTAGTCGCCTACTATGACACCCCCTCATCAGAACCCGTACTGCTCGATAATATTAAAGGTGAGATAGTCAAAGCCTCGAAACGTACAGATCTAAAACCTATTTACAGTTTTAACGGTAGCCAACTGTGGCTGATGAAAGAACGTGGCAAAGGTACGCTGGCTGGAAAATCAGCAAGACTTGGGCTGTGGAACGACTTACGCAGTCGAGTCCAAATGAATGCGTTCAATAAACCAATCAAAAATTATGACGAGTAGACATGTATGACTTTATATAAACAGCTTATAACATGGATTTTAGCCGCTTTCATACTCTTAATCATTGCGGTAATTACAATTCAATTTACTTTTACTAGACAGTATCTTGAAGACCAACAGCGCTCTGAAATTAACAATACCATCAATACGATGGGGTTAGCGCTCTCCCCTTATTTACAAGATAACGACAAGGTCGCCGTTGAATCCGTCATTAATGCTCTTTTTGATGGCGGTTATTATCAGATGGTTCAGGTGAAAATGTTAAATACTGGTGAGTCAGTTATTCGTCAGTACCCGACAAAAATAACCACGGTGCCCTCATGGTTTACCAACCTACATCTGTTCAAAACGTTCACAGAATCTAGAGTGTTAACCAGTGGCTGGCAGCAGACAGCTGAAGTCATTGTCATCGCTCACCCAGGTTATGCTTACCAACAATTATGGCAGGCAATTAGCAACCTTTTTTGGGGGTTCTTAACCGTTTTTTCATTTACTGCGCTAATGATTTCGGCTCTACTGAGTTACACCTTAAAACCGTTAAAAGCGATCAAAGTTAAAGCGGAAGAGATCGCTCAGAATAAGTTTAGTACTCTATTAAAAACACCAAAAACACGCGACCTGATACCGCTGGTCAATGCCATTAATAAAATGTCTACCCAAGTTGAAAAACACTTTGAAGAGCAAGCAAAAGAGGCGAATAGGCTAAGAAAGCAAGCCTATCAAGATCCTGTTTCTGGACTGGCGAATCGTGATTTTTATATTGGGCAGATCAAGAACTGGTTATCGGAATCCCCAACGGGAGGCATCGCTTTTTTCAGGGTGAATCAGATAACGAATTTATATGAACACTCAGGTTACCAATCTGGTGATCAAGCAGTCTGCCAATTGGCAAACAACCTCAAAGCCAAATTTTCTGAACCTAGCTTTACCATTGCGAGAATATCGCAGTGTGAATTTGCACTATTAGCACCGGGCGTGACGAGTGACGAATTATCGGCCCTCGGTGAGCATGCTCTTAATAGTATTGTTGACCTGCAAGCCGATCCAATGGCCATGTCACCGGTCAATGCTCAAATTGGTTTAGTGCATAATAATGGGGACATTGATATCAGTACCCTGCTGACGCTAGCCGACAATGCCCTCGTGCAAGCCTCTCTTTCACCCAATAAGCCCATTGCATTATTATCTGAAAGTAACCGAGATGAGGTATTAGGGAAACAGCAGTGGATTCAGTTAGTCGTCGAAGCAATGCGTGATGATAATTTAACCTATCGATTCCAAGCCGCTTCTGACTCGCAAGGCAACACGATTCACACCGAAGTGTTTACTGCCATCGAAAAAGATGGTCAACGTTATTCAGCCAACCAATTTTTATCAGCTCTTGAACATAGCGATGAGGGTGAAGCCTTTGATAAACATGTTATTGACTCAATGATTAGCAAGCTTAATGGCGATCAGAGCTTGCCGCCTATTACGATCAACTTATCACACAGCAGCCTGATTAAACCTACCTTTTTACGTTGGTTAAATAGCCGTTTAGATTCTAATAAGTCGTTACAACACCGAATTCAATTTGAAATACCTGAGACCATTTTTGTCCACCACCCCGATAGTACAGCGCTTCTTTGTGACTCACTGCATCAACGTGGTGTTGTATTTGGCGTTGATAACTACGGTCGTTATTTCTCATCACCAGAATATTTGAGTGAGTTTAGACCGCACTATGTAAAAATCGACTTTATCTACACCAACGAACTCGACAGCGAACACAATCGAAATGTCTTAGCCTCAATATCTCGAGCGGCTCATAATCTCGATATCACCACCATTGCCACCCGTGTGGAAACCCAAGAGCAGCTAACAAAGCTCTCTGAACATTTCGTGAATGGTTTCCAAGGTTTTATTTTTGAGAACAAAGCGTCGTAGGATAGTTAATGAAAGATTCACTGTTACAATCGCTTATTTACGTAAGTCGATACTATGGTCTCGCCAACTCCCCAGCAGCATTGCTTTCAGGGCTGCCACTGAGTGAAGGAAAGCTCACTCAACACCTTTTCCCTCGAGCTGCTCAGCGTGCAGGTTTGATCGCACAACATGAACGTATTGAGTTGGAAAAAATATCCACCCTTGTGATGCCTGTCATTTTGCTATTGCAAGACAATCAGTCATGCGTCCTGCTCAGCGTCGACAGCGAAAACAGTCGTGCCGAAGTCGTCATGCCTGATGGAGACAGCGTTCAGCAATGGGTCGACTTAGCAGAGTTAACCAACCAATATACGGGAGCCACTTTCTATTTAAAGCGCCAGTTCTCTCACGATGATCGCTCACCGGAGCTAGTTAAGTCCAATGAACATCACTGGTTTTGGGGAACAATTTGGCAATCCAAAAGCATCTATAAAGACGTATTTATTGCCTCCATTTTAATTAATTTATTTGCCATAGCGACCCCGCTATTTACTCGTCTAGTTTATGACAAAGTAGTGCCAAACCTCGCATTTGATTCATTATGGGTACTCTCATCAGGCATTTTTGTCATCTTTATTTTTGATTTAATCCTTAAGCTATTACGCAGTTATTTTATTGACGTTGCCGGAAAAAAATCTGATATTTTAATGTCATCACGTATCTTCTCAAAAGTGATGGGCATAAAAATGGATGCAAAACCGCCCTCTGTCGGTGCATTTGCTAGGCATTTACAAGATTTCGAGTCGATTCGTGAATTTTTTACCTCTGCAACTATTTCATCGTTGATCGATCTTCCTTACGCCATTTTATTCCTTTTTATTATCTACCTAATGGGTGGCCCACTGGTCTATATCCCTATTGTGGCAGTCTCAATCTTAATTATTCACAGCCTCCTTATTCAAAAACCGTTGAGCCGCTCTATTGAAGAAGGGTCTCGACTCGCCTCTCAAAAGTACGCCAACTTAATTGAGAGCCTACATGGATTAGAAGCTGTAAAAATGTTTGGCGCTCAAAGTCAGTTTCAATATAAGTGGGAAGAAGCTGTCGCTCACATGTCGAACTGGAGCATTAAAACTCGCCGTCTAACCGACTCGGTACAACACTCTGCTGGTGTCATTCAGCAAGCAAGCAGCGTTGCCATGATTATCTTGGGGGTCTACTTAATCTCTGATGGCAATCTCACTATGGGCGGTCTTATCGCGTCGACCATGTTGAGCGGCCGTGCCATTGGCCCTTTGGTTCAGCTATCTCTGCTCTCTACTCGTTACAATCAAGCAAAATCTGCCATGACGATCATTCAAAAGGTGATGGACATGCCTGATGAGCAAGAGCAAGGAAAGCGTTATATACACCGTCCTATTCTTTCAGGAAAAGTTCAGTTTACTGATGTGAGCTTCAACTACCCTGATTGTGAACAACCCTCTGTAAAGAACATTTCATTCACCATCAATCCTGGTGAAAAAGTCGCGATTATTGGTCGTATTGGGGCTGGGAAAACGACCATAGAACGGTTGTTAATGGGGCTGTATGCTCCGCAGTCGGGTTCTATTCTACTTGATGATACTGACATCGCTCAGTTGCACCATGAAGATGTACGACGCAATATAGGCTGTGTACCGCAAGATCTAACCCTATTTTATGGTACGGTTCGAGAGAACATTACGTTAGGTCGACCTCTTATGGATGATATGGAGATTCTTGAAGCGGCAAATCGAGCAGGAGTAACTAACTTTACCCAAAAAAATCCAGCCGGTTTAGAACGACAAGTGGGCGAATTTGGTCAACTTCTTTCTGGTGGTCAGCGACAAGCTATCGCTATCGCTCGTGCCTTTATTGGAAAGCCCCCTATCTTGTTGATGGATGAACCAACAAGTAATATGGATAATCGCTCAGAGATGTTTATTAAGCAGCAGCTTTCTAACTTAAGTAAACAAGAGACACTGATTATGATCACTCACAAAACCAGTATGCTAGATATTGTTGATCGCATCTTAGTGTTAGGCGACGGGGTACTGCTCGCGGATGGCAGCAAAGAGGAGATTTTGAAAGGGTTGCAATCAGGAAGTATCCAAGTGAGCTAGTTCCATTAATAATTTTATTAATAGAAAGAGAAGCTTCCTTTCCCTTGACGCTTAACTTGATACATCACAGTATCAGCTTGTTCGTAGAGAGTATTAAAACTAGACGTACCAGTATCAAATACGCGAATTCCGATACTGAATCCTATGTTGGCCTCGCCACTCTCTAGCAGTAGTGGTGAAGCTGCTCGCTTTAGTAGTTTTCTTGAGAAATCTTCCAACTGTGATTTATCTGCGCGCCTACAAAGCAGTACAAATTCATCTCCTCCTAATCTCGCAATCTCAGTATGTTCAGGAGCATCCTCTCTCATCCACTCTGCAACTTGAATCAACACATTATCTCCCGCTTTATGTCCTAGATGATCATTCACTAATTTGAAATTATCAAGGTCAATAAACAGAAGAGCGGCACTTTGATTGTCACTCTGTATTGTTAACTGTTCAAAGCTTTTTTCTAACGCACTTCTGTTTAATAAATTGGTTAATGGATCGGTTGTGGCCAACTTTGACAACTTTTGCTCGTACCGCTTCTCTTGAGTAATGTCTATATGAGTTCCCATCATTCTTAATGGTTTATCTTGATCGTCGAACTCTACGACTCTTCCCCGGTCTGATACCCAGCTATGCGAACCATCTTTGTGCAACATACGGTGAACTGCTTGATAGGACTCACTCTCACCTGCTAGATGCGACATAAATGCATTAACGACATCATCTTTATCTTCTGGGTGTAGTTTGCTTTTCCATACATCCACAGTTGCTTCAAGTTCACTTGCCGTAAAGCCCAGCATGTTTCCCCACTCCATATTGAAGATGGTCAATTTTCCAGATGGAATATGTTGCTCCCATAAACAGAGGCCAGTTCCATCAAAAGCTGCGGTCAACTTTTCTTCTAAACGGTACTTTTCTCGTTTCAGTTTACAGTTCTCACCTTCAAGCTCCTCTACTCGACGTCGAAGTTCATCTAATACTTCTATTTCTTCTGCATTTACAACGCTTTCCATTAGTTCCTTTCCTTTAATCCTATCTTTCTTGCAACAATCGATTTTCAATTTACACTGTAAATTAGCCTTCCGATTTACAGTGTAAATTATGATAAAAATACCTGCTTAGTATCTGTTCTGCTTGTTTACGGCCAATTATTCCGTACTTTGGTATCAAATCTTTCCATGTCTTTCGCTGCAATATTTTCTCTATAGCGAAGAGTGTTACTTCATCACTCAGTAACGAGTTCTGAGTAGAAAGATGATGCAGAAGTTCAACTTGAAGTGCAGGAACCACACTGTCATAACCAAGAGCTTGTGAAACAAAACCATCAATCAAAAAGCGCTGTTCAGATGGTAAGCGTGGATAACCCGTAGATTGATGCAATAACGACAAAATAATGGCCGGTTCTACTGGTGAGAACTGCTCAACCAGCTGCTGAGGGAGACAGAAGTCAAATGTGTTAATAGCGTTACATAACCAGCTCTCAGCTTGAGTGGAGATGGCACGAACCACCATTAAAGAGTGTGTGCCACTGGCCTTATCGCGACGAATACCAAACCTAACAGCCTTGAAATCGTTCTGATACCAAAAATGGATAAGATCAGACGTTGCACCAAAGCTGGTACCAAGATAATCTACGCCAACAGACTGATAATGATTATGTAGGAAGCTAATAAAACCTGAACCAACTTTTTTATTCTGGACACTAGGATGAACAGCAATACGCATGATGCGCGCACAACGTTGACGAGCAGCTTCTGGCTGGTTAAGGTGCAACGCAACAGAAACAGGTAGAAGATGTCCTACAGGGCGCCGCTGACCCGACATCACCCCATTGATCAACTCTGACTCTAGATCGCCTTCATTCGATATAATAGAACAACTAACAATCTGTTGATCATAGATACCGACAAAAAGATCGAGCGTGGAATCGTTAAGCAACTGAATCATATCGTTAGGAGAAGTTTGATAATGTGCATTCACTAACAGTGCAAAGAGCTGTTTGAATAAGGTTTGATTATTCACTAATGCACTTTTATCAATGGCACTGTACTCAATTTCTCTAAGCGCTTCCGAGAAAGAGAGAGTATCAATATCCCCGAGCTCAGCACCAAATAGAAAACAATCAAACAACCAACTCTCTAGAGGGTCACCAGGATTCCAGCGGATAGGCTGGTGGATAGCAATGCTATTCCACCCAGGTGTCTTAGCGTTTAATATCGGGTCAAATTTGAGAGTAAAACCACGCCCCGTCCCTTCGTAACCGTGAATAGTAGTCGAAAATACGGTTCGGTGATAATGTTCTAATAGAGTGTCTAACATGGTGAGAGGAATCGCCGCAGCTTCATCAACAATCAATAGATCGCATTTAGGCCGTTGAAGTAACAACTCATCTGGAGAAATAAAAGTAACCGTTGAACCATTTTTAGCTAATGATAGATGTTTATACAGAGCATCAACAGCTCGTTTACTTGGTGCGGTAACCAACACAGCTAATTGTCGATGCTGAGTCAACTCAGACAGAGCGATACCTAACGCTGACGTTTTTCCTCTTCCACGATCAGCAGTCAGTACTAGTGGTCTTTTTCGATGACCTGTTACCACTTTTATGATCATATCGACTGCACTTTTCTGCTCAGCAGAGAGGCAGCCATAATGAAAATCAGGGAATGAATCACCCTGTTTGGTAAATGAAGGGAGCCTAGGTAGGTCACTGCCCTGCTCTAGCAAGATCAATGACGACGATACACTCCTCATCCAAGTGAAAAAATAAGATTGGGAAAAATAATCTTCTCGAGAAAGAATTAAGAAACAAATGCCACCGGCGACTATCGTTCCAGCAGCGGCACTTAAACTGTTAGCATTGATACCGCAACTAAAATCGTAAACCAATCCAGTACTTTCTTCACCTAATATTTGGTTCCCCTTATTGACCGGGAGCGATAAATAGTTGTTCGTTTCTAGGTCAGTGTCCCCTAACCAGATCACCCTACTGGTCTGAATCTGTTCTCTACGATGCCATTGTTGAATTAAGACAGTAGCCCAACTCACCTCTCCACATAAAGCGACACAATAACGGTGTCTTGCACTGTTTGCATGTTGTTTGAGAGTGGATAAAAAATTAAGTTCTGATTCCATCAGCGGATCACCTTGCTAGCTACTGTTTATAATCATACCATTAAAAAAACCGCACAGAGGCGGTCTTTTATTCGCTGAGATAGTATAGATAATTAATGCATGCGACTCTGCAAAAACTGCAAAATATCATCCATCAATTTATCATCCACCCCTTTTAATTTTAAATTTAGCTTATCGTTGTTACGAACATAATTTGCTCGCCCTTTTACTAATTCAACGTGAGTCGGTGTGGTTTTTTTATCATTCGGCATAGATGCTTCAACCCATGACTCAATTAAAGTAGTGACCTCTTTAGTAATACGAGCAACACCTTGAACATCACTTTTCTGCCAAACAAATCCATCATCATTAACACATTTATGAAGTAAATCTTGCTGCTGCTTACTTGACAGTGAGCTATACAATTTGTGCAACTTTACGATAGTAGGGCGTCCCAACTCACCAACACTTGGATAAGCTTGCAACAATTCAAGTGGTAACGTTGCTGCTTTCAACGCGCCACTAACCAGCGCTTCACTGCATTGGCACACTTCGGCTAACTCTTTTTGATCACTAACAGTGCCATTTTCAAGCATCAGTTGCATCTCTTTGCCACGCTCATATAACGAAAGCGGTTTGTGAGCATTAGCAACATCAGATAAGAACTTAGCATGTTTTAGATTAATGTCTTTCGCAACATAGATTAAAAAATCTTGTTTCGATAGGATACAAGACATACGACGACGGCTGCCATCCAATACTTCAATAATGCCATTATCATTGAGGCGCCCTACTGCTGGGTACTGCTGTCCTTTGTCCTTTAATGTAACCAAAATATCTGACAATGCATGCTCATTTAGAAATGATTGTTCACGGGCATTATCAGCAAAAACGATAGTTCTTTTTTCAATTTCACTGTATGAGATTTTAGTCAACTCGAACGAAACAAGTTCTTGCCCCGCCACGGAGAGTTCGATAATTTGAGCCTGTTCTTTGGCTGCTTGTTGAGCTTCGACCGTTGTTGTTGCACGACGTTTATTGGTTTTTCCAAACAATTTAGCATTCAGGTCTGATGTTTTAATTGCCATGATATTTATCCCTGATTAAGTACAGCCCAGTGGCTGTGAAAAATTCGTTCAAGCTCTAACGCACTCTTTTGAACAGCATCTTGAGCGGTTGCCAGTGTTTTCTTACCGCCTTCAAAGTCAGCAGCCGTAAGATCAAACACTGTGCTATAGGTATCAGCGCACGTTTCAAATGCCCTACTTCGTGGAATGGTCGCCATCATCACCAGTTCACCCAGTAAATAATTCATCTCAGTTAATACTGACACCTGCTTTTTATTATCATCTTCAAACATCGTGGGCATTAAACGGACAAACTGTAATCCGTGCCAATCTTCTGGAAACATCTCATACACAGTCGGTAGATGCTGGAAAAAGTTTACGGTAGATGCCCAATCAAGACGCTTAGCGGCACATGGAATGATCAAAGAGTTTGAGGCATACATCGCATTCCATACCAATGGATCAACGTGAGGACCGGTATCGATCATAATGATATCGAAATCATCCGAAATCTTGTCAATCAATCGCTCTTTCAGTAACTTAACAATATCTAAAGATTGATTCTCAGAGAGATCTTGCCAGGCTTCAGCGTTGAACATTGCATCTTCTGGAAACGCTGAAATAGTCTTTAAATTTGGGTATTGGGTGGGCAATAATACATTCTTATGTAAAAATTCACTGTCAACATCTACATCTTCTGGCACGTTATCTAACATAATATCAACAGCAGAATAGATAGTATCGTGTTCAGTCACTGAAATTTGAGGATTCAAAAACAGTCGTAATGACCCTTGTGGATCCAGGTCAATAAGACAGATTCGATAACGTTTCTCAAGGTTTAGTGCCATGCAAGCAGCAACATGTACTGCCGACATTGACTTTCCTGTCCCCCCCTTCTGGTTTTGGACATTCACTACCCAAGGCTTGTTCTCCACATTTTTTTTCAACTGATGAAATGCAGGAATTTGAGCGGCATCCATCAACATGTGGGCTTCTTTGAGAGATATTGAGTAATGGTTAGCATTATTCTTAGTAAATTGATGACCCTTCTTTTCTAGCGTAGAGATGGCATCATCAAGTTTTCTACGTGTTAAGCCAGAACGCGTTTCCATTAATGCTTTTGACATCGGTGGAAAGTGTTCTTCTTTGCGCTCTTCAAGCACAATTTCAATTCTGTCTGATTGCACTTGCTGTGTTTGAGAAGCCAGTGCTTTCAAATTCTTAATGGTCTGTTCTCTATTCATGATAATCCCCTTATCAAACCTATCGATAGATTGTACAGCAAATTACACTCAAAACAATAAAGAGCTGTATTTAATACTAAATATATTGTCTCAACAATAAAACTAACGGTCATTGATAAAGCTGTTAAAAAGAGAATATTATCCAAAATATCGTCATTTACTAATTTGTAAACTAGTCCTGTAAACCAGCCAGAATAAAAGTGTTACCACGTCACCTGCTGGAGTCGTAATTTACACTGTAAAGCTGGAACGTTACAAATAGTGAGATAAATTACGGCTGATGTATTTTTGATTGCAATTTAACCAATAAAAAAGTGAAATCATATGCTCATTAAACAGGAGAGTGGCTATTCAGCGACAATAAGTGAATCTGCCATGATCATTCTTTCGAAGCAGTAGAAGAATGATCAAGGTGTAAATTTGCCTAAAATCAATACGTATTTACTCAAAATTACATTGAACGATGATCAGGGGGGATTTTTCTGGAAGCATGAACATCACCGTCCAAAATACGCTTAATGCTAGATGAATAAAGGATCCTTACTATGATCGAATGTGAAGTATTCACCAAACTGTAAAGCAAATACGCCTTACAAGCCCTGATCATGCTTTCAGATCATACTATCGAACTATTTGACTCAGCGTAAAGCACTATTGGTTGTTGTCGGACAGGGGAAAAGTTAAATGTTCAAAATAAATGCAGTTAACGGGGTAAAAATGATGCCTCATGATCATCGTTCTGTCTCTAAACCTGCTATAAAATGAACATAAGAAGACGATTTCCATAAGACTGAGGGTAAGTCTGTGGATAACCTGTGTTCTACCTTTGATCATCGTTTCAGTTAGACAGTGATCATGTGTTCTAAGTGCTGTTGATCATGCTTCACGATCTTTAATGATCATGGTTGCTAAAGATTAATGATCATCGTTCATAAAGAGCCTTGATCATCGCTCCGAAATCACAAAAAAATAAAATCAATATAAACAATAATTTACCGGTATTTTTTTCGCTAGATCATTAGATCACCTTAATCATATTAATCAGTTTTAATCAAAAGATCAGTTATTTAAGGGCAATAAGTTTTTCTTTATTTCTTAAGAACTTTAGATTAATA